>CANARN010000020.1 GCA_947364045.1 uncultured Clostridia bacterium | reverse complement strand
TTAATCTTTAGTTAAAATCAGCTCCCCATATCAACAGATGTGGGGAGCGTTTTTGTTGTAATTAAACTATTTTGAAAAAATTTTTATTTTAAAAATGTTCCTTCCCAGTCAGCAGGCGGAGCATTGTAAAGTACGCCGTCAAGCAGAGAATTTGCAAGCTCAAGCGGTTCGCGAAGCTTTTTAACAGGCTTTGCAATTTTAAATATTCGCTCAAATGCCGCTTTGCAGGCTTTGTATTCCGCGGTATCTGGAGTGTAAGGCTCGTCTCCGTAAAAAACATTTCTGACAACCTCAATTGCAAAATCCTTCACATTTCTGTCTGCAATCTCCGGCGCAACAGCACGGCTAACGCAGAGCAGTCTGCCCGCCTTTTTAAGCGTAAGTGAATGGAGCTTTTTACCGAGAAAATTGAGAGGAAATTTAAGCTTATAAGCTCTTTCGGGGGTAACGGAAAAGCTGGGAGCTACCTCATTGGCAAAGGTATCATAGTCAAACGCTACTGTGTCAAAAACTCTGTTAAGAAAAGCGTCAAACCGCATTTTCATATAATCCGTCGGGTCCATTCCGTCAAAATCGTCATCAAAATCCTTCAGCCGAATTGAAGAAACGTGAACTTCCTTTTCGTCAAACACAACCTTACGCATAACGGATGGATAACCGACGAGAGAGCTTGTATTTATGTCATAAAGCTCATTGCCTTTTTCCGTAACCAGCCTTGCAATATTCATCATATGGGCATGACCTGTGAAAATAAATTTTATACCCTTATCGGCAAGGTGCTTGGCAGTCCTTTCCCAATCGCCGAGCATATCGCGCTCCGAAATAATCGGATAAATCGGTGAGGGCGGAAGAACGGGATGGTGTGTAATCGCAAAAATGTAATCCCCTGCCTCGCGAGCCTTATCAATCTCTTCATCTATCCAGCGCAGAGTATCCTCATAAAATCCGCAGAAAATTCTGTCGCCGTCGTCATTAAGGCACAAAAGACGGTAGCCGTCCTTGAGCTTCACGCTGTAACAGTGGCTTTCCTTGTGAATTGACAGCGCCTCATTCATACCGAATTCAAAATAAAGATCCACGAGTTCATCTCGGGTTGTCTGAGTTGCAGGTAAAATTTCATCTCCAACGCATTTATAACCCTCTCCTACCTCATTGCCCTCAACATAGTAATCGTGAGTTGCGGTTATGACAAACACTCTTTTGCCGTTATCTTTAAGTCGGCGCAGTCGGGGAATTAAGTCGAGATGGCTCTCTCTTGCGCCGTTGCAGGATACGTCGCCGTCAACCAGAACAATATCTGTTTCACTGTCCTCTGAAATTCTGTCTATATATGCGTCAATAATTGCGCCAGTTTGCTTTAAGCATTTCTGGTCGCCTGCAAGCGCCCTTTCAAAGCCTTTTCCGTTTGTTCCTAAGGATTTTGCATAATGGTGCAAATCGGTTATAAGATAAAAATTAAGTTCGTTTGCCATTTCCCCGCCCCTTTATATTTTATAAAAAATTTTAAGTGCTTCGTTTGAAAGACTGCCGCCCGTAAGAATTTCGTCAATCGCCCTTTGCAGCTCTGAAAATATTTCCAATGGTTTGCCGCTGATTTTCATTTTATTGCAAATGCAAACGGGAACGCTGAAAACACCTGCAACAACTTTATAAAAATCAGAATCAGGCGCATATTTTTCTCTTGCGCCGTCTAAAATGTTAAGCCAAACCTTTTCCGCTATCTGCTGAACAGTAAATGAAGAATAAGCATCAATGCTATTTTGCGGTATCTTTTTCGCAAAAGGTATTTTATTAATGTACGCTCCTGCCTGCGCCACTGTCATTTTTGAAAGCTGTCTGAATGTAACAAAGAGGGGCAAGAAAGCTTTTCCCATTTTTTCGGTGTTTATTCCGAGGGCCTCAAGCCTCTGACGGAATAGCTCACTGTCATTTTGCGCGGCGGCGGAGAAAAGCACGGATATAACCCTTACAGAATGGTTTGCAAGATATTTTTGTGCGTCAAGTTCCTCACCGTCAAGGGCGAAGCTTTTTAGATACTCCGTTTTTACAGAGATTTTATTCTCATCTGCCGTAACTGTTACCATAGGCGCAGGGTAACCCACAAGAGAGCCTACGTTTATTTCGTATATTTCATTCCCGTTGGGCGACAAATACCTGTCAATTCTTTGCAAATGGCTATGCCCGACAATAATGATTTTAAGACCTGCGTCGGCAAATGCGTTGATTATTTTTTCACGGTCGGGACTGCAACATCCCTTTGTGAAAAGCGGTGTAATGTGCGGAATTAAAAGATGATGCTCCATAGCGACAGGAACTCTGCCGTTTTTTATTGCAAGCCTAATCTGTTCGCAAATCCAGTTAAGATGCTCTTTTTTGTAGCCTGCGCTGTTTCTGCCGTTTTTATCGTCAATAAGTCCCAAAAGCGTAACATTCTCACCAATATTTACTGCATAAGACGCAGGACCTAAGGTTGTTCTGTATTCAGCAAATGCGTCATTCACACCGAAATCCTTGTAAAATTCGTAAATGTCATTATGATTTAAAGTGGGAACATCGGTATATACATTTTCGCCTGAAAATCTTCGGGGGTTTTGGTCACAGCACCAATCGTGCGTTGCGGTAACAGTATATACTTTTTTGTTTTCCTTCAGCTTATACAGCTTTTCACGGAATTCCTCGTGGCAAACTCTTTCGCCGTCATTTGTAAGGTCGCCCGCAATGCAGACTGCGTCGCAATCGGATTTACTGAGAAATTCAAATGCTGAGTCAATTATTTCGCCCGTTTCTTTAAGGCATTTTTGGTCTGAGTCACTGCGAAAAGCAAATGCTTTTCCGCTGATGCCGAGCGTTTTTGAATAATGGTGTGTATCCGCAATAAAGGTTAATACCGTTTTACCCATAAAATCACCTTATTTTTCTGCTCCGTTATTTTCGCTTTCCTGACGCTTTAAGATTATATAATCGTGAACCCTGTCGGCAAGCTCGCCGTAGAGCTTGAATTTTCTTCTGAATACTATAAGCGATGCAGTAAGGAAAACGATGGGTGCGCCGAAAGCGAGAACACCGATGCCGGTTTTTGTACCCTCCGAAAGAGCGCCCGCCTTACTTTGCGCATTGTAATTCATTGCCCAAAGAGTGCCGAAAAGCACAACGGTCTGAATTGTATATGCCATTTTCTGCAAAAAGCCTTTCATTGAAAAGGTTATGCTTTCATTTCTTATGCCGTTTTTATATTCGCCGTAATCGACAATATCCGCAAGGAAAATTGTCTGAGAAACAAACATTGAGGATATGCCTATTGACGCAATTATGTAGCAGAAATCAAGTACAATCGGAATTTTTATTACTGCGCCGAAAACAAGCATCAACGCATAGCCGACAATTGACGCAGACAGTGAAATTGTGTAGGTTGTGCGCTTTGAAAATTTCTGCGAAAGCACCGGCACAACCAAAAGTCCGAGGATTGAGCCGACTGCGCCGATTGTGCCGAAAAGCGATTGCTTTGCAGGGTCGCCCAAGGAGTCTGAGAAATAATATGTCGCCGTTGAGCTGGTAAGGTACCAGCCTGCATTTGAAAGCATTGCGAAAATCATAAACACAACGAGCTGGTCGTTTGATTTAATTACCCTGAAAATCTGTTTAAGGCTGAATTTTTGCTTTTCGTTATATACAACATTTGTTTCTTTTGTAGTCAGAACGCAAATAAGTGCAAAGAAGACAAGCAGAACGCCGCAGATTATTGCCCATCTTGAAAAGCCTGAGGCTGAATAGCCCTTGTCGGTTTTTTCTTCCAAATTGCTTGAAAGAAGCGGGCAGATTATGGGAGTTAAAATTGAAATTATGCCCTGACCCACGCCTGAAAATGTGCGTGCAACCGTTGCTACAAGGTTTCTCTCTTTCTCTTCGCTTGTAAATGAGGGAACCATTGACCAAAAAGGAATGTCCGCCATTGTGTTAGTCATACCCCAAAGGATATACATTACGGCTATGTAGATGTAAAGGGGCATTCCGCTCATTCCGAAGGACGTGAACAAAAGGCTGAGAACAATTGCATTTGACAGAGCGCCTATGAGAATCCACGGGCGGTATTTACCGAATTTTGTTCTTGTATTATCAACAATTGTACCCATCATAGGGTCGTTAATGCCGTCCCAAACTCTCGCTATCGGCGTTAAAATCAGCAAAAATGCCTCGGGAATGTGCAGCACGCTTGAAAGGTAATAGGACAGATAGGAATAAAACAGACCGTAGCTCAGGTCAAGCCCTATTGCTCCGACTCCGTAGCAGGAATATTTGCCGAGCTTTTTAAAAAACGGTTTATTCATTTAATTCCGCCTCCTTTTCACGTACCACACAGTCAATTACTTCGTTTATCTCATTTTCCGCTTCGGGAAATGCGGCGGATAAATCGCCCTGCTTTTCTTTATAAATCAGGTAACCCTCCGAAATTACCGTAAACGCTGTAAGACCTATGCCAAAGAGCAGCTTTGCCTTAGAAAAGCTCTTTCTGTTTTTTCTGTTATCTCTTTTCATTTTGTATCCCCCGTTATTCCGTTAATTTCGTCAAATTCCTTTAAAGCAGAAACTGCATATTCAACGTCTGTGGGGCAGTCAATGTATTCCGTTCCCCTCTTTTGCCTTGTTTCATTGCCCTTTCCTGTTATTAGTATTACGCTGTTTTGTCCGCAGTCGAAAATTGCCGTGCGAATAGCCTCTCCCCTGTCGTCTATTATCTTGTATTTACCGCCGACTGACTCTATATGCGTTGCAATTTCCTCGGAAATCTGACGAATCGGCTCTTCGCCTGCGTCCTCCTCGGTAAGATATGACATATATGCATATTTTCCGCTGATTTCGCCTAAATCTTTTCTTCGGATAAACGCCTTTTTACCGGGGCAGCCGTAAACAATTACAACCTTTCGTCCGGGGTATTCTTTCTCAACCGATTTAAACAGCGTTTCAAATGAAAGACGGTTGTGGGCGTAATCAACAATTGCGGTAATTGACTTGTCGCTGTTTTCGTAAATTTCCATTCGTCCGCTGCTCTTAGCAATGTAAAGACCCTTTACTATGAACTCTTCGGGAATACCCAAAGACACGCAGACAGAAATTGCGCAAAGTGCGTTTTCAACATTGAAAAGTCCCGGGATAGTCAAAGTGATTTCCCGTTCAAAGTTCTTTGTGCGAACAGTAAAAATTGTGTCGCTGCCCGATTTATGAATGTTATAGCCGTAAACATCGGCATTCTCATTTTTTGTACTGAAGGTTATGAGCTTCGGTGTATTACGGGCATATTTCATAACCTCGTCAGCCCTGTCTGAATCAAGATTCACAACTCCTGTTTTGCACTGTGAAAAAATCTTCATTTTAGACTCAAAATAGTCCTCAAAGGTGGGATGCTCAACGTCGCTTATATGGTCGATTCCGATATTAAGATAACAGCCGACGTCAAAATTAACACCGTAAACTCTGCCGTATTTAAGCGCCTGTGAGGACACCTCCATAACCATATATTTAAGTCCCGAACGGGCTGCATTGTCAAAATGTCGGTGCAAGTCGAACGGTTCGGGAGTTGTTAAATGGCTTTCAAAATTTTCAATTCCGTCAAAAGTGTCAATTGAGGAGATAACTCCGCACATCTTTTCCTTCTGACTTTCAAGATAAAGGTCAAGAATATATTTAAGGAAATAGGTCGTTGTGCTTTTACCCTTTGTGCCTGTAATACCTATAAGCTTAAACTTTTCATAGCATTTTTTGTAATAAAAAACCGCCATAAGACACATAGCTTTTCGTACGTCAGACACTAAAATACAGGGAATACCTATGTTATAATCCTTTTCCGAAACATAGGCAACCGCGCCTTTTTCTTCTGCGGATTTTAAATATTCCTCCTTGAAATGAGCGCCCTTGCAAAGAAACAGAGTGCCGTTTTCCACCTTGTTGGAATCGTAGGAAATAAAATTTATTTCTGTATTTTCATCTGCCGCAGTTTTAATAAAAATGCCGTTATCCTTAAAAAGCTCAATATAACATTTAAGTTGTTCCATTATTTTCTCCTCTATATTTTTTCGCCTGTTTCGGCATTTACAATATCGGTGAATAAACTTCTGTGCGAAGATGAAATTCTAATATCTCTGTGAAGCGAGCCAAAATACCATTTTTTGAATTTACATCCGCCCGAAAGCTCTTCAAAATATGCGTTAAGCGCAGTAACACGGAGCATTTCGCTGTCATTAAGATTTAAAAAGCTTTTAACCTTTAAGGGCGGCTCATGGGTTATTATTATATCCATTTCATATCCTGCGATTTCAAGATTTTCCGCGCCCTCCAGAAGCTCCTCCTGAGTGGGAATTTCCTCTTTCTGCCAGGCGTCAACATCACGTCTTATGTCAATGTCGGAGCTTTCTCCCCCGCCCATTGTGAATATTTTTTTGCCCTCGATTTCAAAAATCTGACCGCGAAGTAGATGGTAAAGACCGCCGTAAATTTTGTGTACCTTACCGCCGTTCCATTCGCTTATTTCGTAATTGTTCAAAAGCTCAAAATTCTCGTGAGTGCCGTCAATAAAGCAGATGTTGTATTTTCTGCTTCCCAAATCCTTCAGAAATCTCTGTTCTTTTTTGCTGTTATCCCAAAGGAAGCCGAAATCTCCGCAAATAATAAGCGTATCGCCCTCTTTCAGCTTCATAAGATTTATTTTTGAAAGCCTTTCGCGGTCGCCGTGGGTGTCGCCCGTAATATATATCATAAAATTCACCGCCGGAGTTATTAAATTTATTTTTATGTTTGAATTTCCCGTAATTTGTGTTATACTCTAATGTGAGAAGAATTAAACACAGCAAAGAGCTGCTTTTACGGCATAGGGGAGCCAATTCTCCCCGCCTTATTATTGTAATATATTTAACGCTAACTTTCAAGTGGAGGAAAAGCTTTTGAAAAAGATATTTTGTGTCCTTCTTTCAGGAATTTTAATATTATCAGTATTTTTCTGCTGTCCGCTGACGGCAAACGCCTCATTCAACTCTCTTTTGGAAACGGAAGCTGACGTTGTTATGCTTGTAAATACCGACACGGGCGATGTTATATTTGACAAAAATGCCTCGAAGCGAACTGCGCCTGCGTCTCTTACCAAAATCGTTACGTGTATGCTGGTTCTTGAAAACTGCTCCGATTTAAACACAAAAGTAACGGCAAAAAGAGAGAGTATAGAGGGGCTTTATGCACTTAATGCCGCCACTGTCGGAATTCTCAGCGGCGAACAGCTCACGGTGGACGAGCTTTTGCACTGCTTAATGATTCCCTCTGCCGCAGACGCCGCAAATATTCTTGCAGACTACATCGGCGGGAGTCTGGACAATTTTGTTGTTATGATGAATGATTTTGTAAAAAAGCTCGGGTGCGAAAACACTAATTTCATAAATCCCAGCGGGCTTGACAACGGCGATACAAATATGTATACAACTGCTGAGGACCTTTATAAAATCACGTCCTACGCGCTTAAAAATCCGCAGTTTAAAGAGCTTTGCAGTATTTTAAGATATCAGATTGAGCCGACTGAAAAATATCCTCAGGTGCGCTATCTCAATAACACAAACAAAATACTCAATCCGGCTTACAAGGACTATTACTGTCCTTATGTTTTCGGTGTTAAAACAGGTACAACAGAGCTTGCAGGTCATTGCGTTATTACAACCGCATCAAAAAACGGCTACAACTATATGCTGATAGTTCTTAATGCGCCTCAGTATGACATTGACGGCGACGGAGTTGAAGAAAATGTTGCATTTACAGACAGCAAAAAAATTTACGAATGGGCATTTAAAAACATTGTGCTTACAAAGGTTACGTCAAAAACCGATATTGTAACGGTGGTTGACGTTAAATACAACTGGAAAACCGACCATTTGGCGCTTGTTCCCGAACAGGAGCTGTCCGCCCTTGTTCCCACGGGGACGGAAACGGGCAGTCTGCAAATTCGCACCGTAGAAAATGAAACGCCGAAAACAGTAAATGCTCCGATTAAAAAAGGCGATGTAATCGGTAAGGCAGAGGTGCTTTACGGCGACAGCGTTGTTGCAACAGTAAATCTTGTCGCAAGCGACAGTGTGAGCGGTTCGGTAATCCTTAGAATTACAGGCTTTTTAGGAACTCTTTTCCGCACAACCATTATGAAAATTCTTCTTTGCCTTGCTGTACTGCTTATTGTAATTTACATTTTGCTTATCGTACGCAGAAACAGAATACGCGCAAAAAGGCGAAAACCGAGAAGAATAAAATAATAAAAACTCAGGGGACGAAAATTCGTCCCCTGTTAATTTTACTATTATTCCGCAGTGTCGCCGATAAGCACATCGAGGTTTTTCTCCATTAAATCGAAGAAATCGTTTACAATCTTCTTGTCCTGCTCATTACCCCTTACGCACATTGAAAGGGTAACAACATTTTTATACGACGTGGCGGAAAGAAGTACGTAAGGCTTGTATTTAACAGCGCCCGTCATAAATGCGTCAGTCGGCTCGTGACCCGAAAGAGCAAGCTTGTCAGCCTTCAGAATACCGATATTGCTCATTGCAAGGAGCGGGTTTGAATAGCCAATTTTAATAACCTCTTCAGACGCGGTATGAGGCAGAATGCTGTAACCGAATTTAAGCAGCGGCAATCCGTAAAGACCCATAAACTTGTCGTTCTTAAACTTATTAACGCTTCTGACAACGTAATTTAAGGTTTGGAAAATGTCACGGCCTCGCTCGGGGATATTACACTGCATAAATGCGGTATGGTTTGTAATACCCATTTCGCTTGTATCCTTAATGTGACGGCGAAGGTCAATTGCGCAGGAGATTGTCACACTGTCATACGGGTTGTAGCCTGCCAATTCATAAAGCGAATAAAAATAAGCAGTAACAAGCATATCGTTAATTGTAGCGCCGTGCTTTTTGCCCACTGCCTTAATTTTCATAAAGCGTTCTTCGTCAATTTTGCGTCGCGCAATAAACGAAACGTCGGAAATACTGTTATTTGTAAGCGGGAAGGAGTGGTCATCCTTTGCGCATACGTTTTTGTAAAGATTTTTCGCCATTCTTGTTTCAGTAGGCGAAAAGCTTGAATAAACCTCTTCGTAAGAGCGTGAGCCTGTGCGAAGAGCAATGGGGCTTTTATGCTCATTTACATAAGCGTTGTAATTTTCGCAAAGCGCATTCACAAAATATTTAAGGTCGCCGCCGTCCATACACATATGGTTTTCAACAATACAAATTGTTGATTTACCGTCCTTAAAGAACACTGCAGCCTTCATTTGAAGATGGCTTTCGGGCGGAATGTACTGAGTTAAAAACTCTTCAACCGCCGCAGGAACATCGTCAGGGTACGCAACCGTTACAACATCGTTGATATTGTAGGGCATAACCTCCCAGTGCGTGCTGAAATGGTTGTCAACAAAGCGTGAATGAAGCACGGGGGCTTTTTCAAAAAAGCAGATAAGAACGGTTTTAAGCGCGTCAACGTCGATTTCAAAATCGTAATTCAGTTCAACGTGAACCATTCTGTCGTTGAAGTCGCGGAAAAGATAATGCATCTTATCCCAAAGCTCAGCATTTAATTTTCTTTCCATACGTCTTCAACCTCCTGCTTGTATTTATATTTTGCATTGTTAAGAAGAATACAAATTCCTATTACGGCGTCAAGCGCTATCCCTAAGAATATGAGCGCCCAGCCCCTGCCCCAAGATACAATATTAAATGCCGCCAAAATAATGTAAAGCATTGTAAATATTGCCGGAAGATAAACAAAAGTATTTATCATTGCGAATTTTTGGCGGGTAAGGAAAGCAAAAATCAAATCGCCGATTAAAAGTGCCGCAACGCCGCCGGGAACTATAGGCCAGGTTGCACTCCAGCCGATTGTAACACCGCACAGAAGGAAAATGAACACTGCGACAAGCATTACCGACCCTGCCGTTAAAAGACGTGCAATAGGGTGAAAAATCTTTTTAAGCCGCATAATTTTTCTGACGCCTGCCATCATACACAAAATGCACATTGCAAACACCGTGCCGACAATTATAAGCCAATTGCCTGCCCAAGAGTCAAACAGTATACCTTGAATTATGTAAATTGCAACTGAGAGAACAATAAGAAGCGGAGTTCCTATAAGAAGCAGCTTATGCTCCAGCGCCTCTTTTTTCCGTCTTTTCTCAGCCGCATAATAACGGTCAAAATCCCCTCTGATATCAGAGTATTCGGACAGAATAAGGTCCTCAATAACGCCCTCATCCCGAAGCCCTGCCTGCCTTACGTCACAGGCGCGGTCATTCATTTCGTCAAGAAGATTTCTTTTGTACTGATAAAGAATTTCGCTGTATTTAACGTCTTTACAGGCATCTTCAATTGTTTGAATAAATTTTTTCATGAGTTTCCCCCTTTTTTCTTCGTGTAAACCGGTCTAAATAACCAATCTTCACCAATAACATTATACAATAACACCTATTCTATTGCAATACTTTAGCCGCATAAAATTAACACTTCAAAGTCTAAATTTGCCCGAACAGCTAAAGCTCGCCGATATAAAAAACAATAAAAAAGGAAAAAACCGACAGATTACTCCATCGGTTTAACTTCCATTTGATTGGGTTTAATAATAGGATCTCAGTTCCAACGATAAAACTGAACTTTTTAATCAATGAGTCGGGTACTTCATTGATTGATTAAAATATATCATATGATTTTGTCAAAGTTTATGCGAATTTGTGAACAAATTGTGAACATTTTGTGTTTTTTAAGTAAAATCGGGTTTTTATTTAAAATCTATTAGGAAAATACTGTTGACAGTTGCATTATTGTAATGTATAATACAGACTGTATCCCAATATAAAGGGAGGGATTTACAGTGAGTCAGGTAAAAGTTAAAGAAAATGAATCTCTTGAGAGCGCTCTCAGAAGATTCAAAAGACAGACTTCTCGTGACGGCGTTATTCAGGAAGTACGCAAAAGAGAGCATTATGAAAAACCTTCCGTAAAGAGAAAGAAGAAGTCTGAGGCTGCACGTAAGCGTAAGTTTAAATAAAGCTTTCGCTTTAGTACGTGTTTGTTTTTAAAATTAGCGGACAAGTTTCTTGTCCGCTGTTTTTTTAGGACTATTATGTTTTGTAGGTGATAAAATATGTTTATTCCGAAAATCGATTACAGATTTAAATGCGTTACCGATATAACACCGGACGACCTTGGCAAAATGGGAGTAAAGGCAGTAGGTCTTGACATTGACAACACCATTTGCTTTGACGGTACAATGGATTTTGCCGACGGCATAACCGAATGGATAAAAAAAATCAGAAGCGCGGGCTTTCCCATAATGATTATCACAAATGCAACGAATCCCAGAGCCGCCAGAGTTGCAAAGGCGTTGGGTCTTCCCTACGTTCACCTTGCCAAAAAGCCGTTTTCATATAAACTGAGAATTGCCGCAAAAAGAATGGGCGTAAACGTCAGCGAAATGGCAATGCTGGGCGACCAGCTTTTTGCCGATGTTAAAGCCGCCAATAAATGCGGCGCCGTTGCCGTTCGCATTGACCCTATGCAAGGCGAAACAAGATTTCCGCGGTATTACGCGAAGCGTCGGAGAAAAGAAGCTCCTATCATTGCAGAATTTGAGAAAGAACACGGTTACGGAGTTTAATTAAATGAAAGATTTACAAAGAGAGCTTGGGCGCTTGGGCGACACTTACGCCGCGCTCATTATTTCACCTGAAAACAGAAGATATTTTACATCCTTTCCATCATCTGACGGATATTTATTGGTAAGTGCTGACAGGGCGGTATTTATTACCGACGGCAGATACATTGAAGCCGCAGAAAAAAGTGCGAAAAACTGCGAGGTAATTTTGCAAAACCGAATTTTTCCGCAAATTGCCCAAATTCTTAAAGAAATGAATTGCAGTCATTTGCTTGTTGAAGCGTCACGAATGACCCTTGACTTTTACAATTCCCTGAAAGGCTCGGCAAAGAATATCAAAATTCTTACCGACACATCGCTCGACAGTATGATAAACGCTTTCCGCTCCGTTAAGACAGACGAAGAGCTTGAATGTATAAAATCGGCGCAAAAAATCACCGATGACGCATTTTCACATATATGCTCATTTATAAAAGAAGGCATTACGGAAAAAGAAATCGGCTTGGAGCTTGATTTTTATATGCTTTCACACGGGGGCGAGGCTATTTCCTTTGAAACCATAGCTGTCAGCGGCGAAAACACCTCAATGCCCCACGGTGTTCCGAGCGAAAGGCGTGTCCAGAACGGCGATTTCATTACAATGGACTTCGGTACGGTTGTGGGCGGTTACCACAGTGATATGACACGAACAGTAGCGCTCGGCTTTGCGACAGATGAAATGAAGAACGTATATGAAACAGTTAAAAATGCGCAAATCACCTGCATCAACGGACTTCGTTCAGGTCTTACGGGAACAGCGGGCGACGCCCTTGCAAGAAATGTGATAGAAAAAAACGGCTACGGTGAATATTTTACCCACGGCACAGGCCACGGGGTAGGCATTGAAATTCACGAATTTCCGAATCTTAACAAGACGAATGACGCCCCGCTTATTTCGGGGCAGATTGTAACTGTTGAACCCGGAATTTACATTCCGAATAAATTCGGCGTAAGAATTGAGGATATGGTTCTGATTACGGAAAATGGCTGTGAAACTTTAACTCATTCAGAAAAAGAACTGATTATTTTATAATAAGCGCGGTTATTACTGCGCCTGCCCCTGCGGAAAAAAGCAGCTCTAAAAAAAGAGCGATTTTACTTTTAACTCTTTGGCGGCGGCTTTTTGGAACACCCAACCCGTTGTTTACGGCCCTCAGCGCACTTTGGCGAAGGACTGACTCCGACTCTCTGCTGTATTCGGGCTTTACAAAGAAAAGCGCTTTTTCAAAATAGCGGGAGCCTGTATCATTAAGCTCCAAAACCTGACGGTTGATACCTTTTACCATAATTCGTCCTCACAAAAAGTTTAATCTTAAATTTAATTTTATTGTAGGAATTTATAGTAAAAAATATACTGCCTGAGACAGTTTTTTTCTGAGAAATTTTGTCAATATGGAATATTAACCAAAAATTATTACACTGTAAATTATACTTTAAGTATAATTTGTACCTTTGCCCAATTGTTCAAAAGTCTGTTGAAAATGTTAAAAAGTCAGTCAAAAACCCCACTGTTTCAACGAAAAATTGAGTTTTAGACAAGCTGTTGAAAGACTTTGTTATTTATTTAACGAATACGGAAAGTTGTATCTGCTTCACATTTTATACAAAATGGAGCAAATCGGCTTCTGTTTTTAACAAAAAATTTTGTGCATATTCACAACGTAAAAAATCCGCCGTCGGTTTTGGCGGTTTTTACTTAAACAGGAGTGAAAATATGAGTGATTACAGAATAAAAAAGCCTGACGTGTTCTCTCTTCCGCTCTGTCTTGACTGCGGACAGGCATTCAGATGGGAGCAGCAGGAAAGCGGAATTTTTTGCGGAGTTGCATTCGGAAAATATCTTAAAATCGAAGAAACCGACAGCGAGCTTATATTTTATGACACAGAAAAAGAAGCTTTTGAAAAAATATGGAAGCCGTACTTTGACCTTGACACAGATTACGGCAAAATCATCGGCGCATATGACGAAGAAAACCTTGTAAAAGCAGTTACAGCATACAGCGGCATAAGAATTCTGCATCAGGAGCCGTGGGAGGCGCTCTGTTCGTTTATTATCTCCCAAAACAACAATATTCCGAGAATTAAGGGTATTGTGTCAAGACTTTGCGAAAATTTCGGTGAAAATGTCGGTAAAGGCTTCACCTTTCCCTCTGCTCAGAGACTCGCCGATTTAACACCCGAAGATTTAGCGCCGCTCAGGGCAGGTTTTCGCGCTAAATACATAATTGACGCCGCCGTAAAGGTTGCGGACGGCACTGTTGATTTTCAGAAAATTGATGAAAATCCCATTGAATTCGGCAGAGAAGAGCTGATTAAAGTTAAAGGTGTGGGCGCAAAGGTTGCAGAATGTACGCTCCTTTACGGCTTTCACAAGCTGACAGCGTTTCCCGTTGACGTTTGGGTTAAGCGCATTATGGCTGAAATGTACCCTAACGGCTTACCTGCTTGTATGAAGGGGACTGAGGGTATTGCCCAGCAGTACCTGTTCCATTACAGACGGAATATGGAAAAACAGAGCAGACAATAATCAGCGGTTGATGTGATTTCGCAGTGGGTAGGCTGCCCGGCATCACGTTAAATATAACCTAAGTGCAGATGTCCCCCGCCTCTAATGCGGCAGGTTTGCTCTCGGAGTAATGTCATTAACTTAAGAGGTAATTGGCTTTCAGGGAACGGATTCATCCGTTCTGTAAAATAAATACAAACTGATATGTATATGGCGGAACGCATCAATGCGTTCCCTGCGGGAGCAGAGCAGAACACATATCCCAAAAATTACAAAAAACACGGGGCAGTCGATTGACTGCCCCGTTTGCGTTAACATGAATATTTGACACAAAATTTTAATATTACAAAATCGACTTATAAAGTCTTATATACTCATTTGCGCTCTTACCCCAGGAGTTGTCACACTCCATAGCGCGCTTAACAAGTATATTCCAGCCCTCAGTATTTTTGTAACCGTCAACGGCGCGCTTAATTGTGTAAAGCATATCGTGAGCGTTATAGCTTGCAAAGGTAAAGCCGTTGCCCTTACCGTCGCCCGAATCGTGAATCGAGTCGCGAAGTCCGCCTGTTTCACGTACAATCGGAATTGTACCGTAGCGAAGCGAAATCATCTGCGAAAGTCCGCAAGGCTCGCTCTTTGAGGGCATAAGGAACATATCCGCGCCTGCGTAAATTTTCTTTGAAAGCGACGGAATAAAGCCAAGCTCAATTCCCATTTTGTCGGGATGTTTAGCCGCCATTTCCTTGAAAAAGCTTTCATACTGCCATTCGCCCGAGCCGAGTAAAACGACCTGACAGTCAACTGTTGAGAGAAGCTCGTCAAGCACAGCCTTTACCAAATCAAAGCCCTTATGACCGACAAGACGTGAAACCATACCGATAACCGGAACGTCTGCGCGTACAGGCAACCCGAAATGCTCCTGAAGCGCCTTTTTATTTGCCGCCTTGCCCTTTACAAAATCAGCGGTACCGTAATTTTTAACAATATCCTTATCAGTCTGCGGGTCGTAAAGCTCCGTGTCAATTCCGTTGAGTATGCCCGATAATTTCCAGCTTCTCTGATTGAGAATAACGTCAAGGCCGTGTGAATACCACGGGTCGAGAATTTCACCCGCATAAGACGGGCTTACAGTTGTAATTTTGTCGGCACATTCAATTGCACCTTTCATATAGTTACAGTCGCCGTCGTATTCAAGCAAGCTTGCTCTGTCAGAAGGCAATCCTACAACCTCGCCCAAAAGCTCCATACCGTATGCACCCTGGTACTGAATGTTGTGAATTGTGAAAACAGTTTTAATATTCTCATAGCCCTCGCGATTTGCGTAAAGCGTTGTGTAATAAACGGGAGTTAATGCCGACTGCCAGTCATTACAGTGAATAATATCGGGTTTAAAGTTGATGTGAGGAATCATTTCAAGCACTGCCCTTGCAAAAAATGCAAATCTTTCAGCATCATCATAATAGCCGTATATTCCGTCGCGCTTGAAATAATACTGATTGTCAAGAAGATAGTAAATAACTCCGTTTGCCTTTGCCTCAAAAATTCCGCAATACTGCCTTCTCCAAGCAACAGGAACAGAAATTGAGGTAAGAAAAGTCATTTTATCCTTAAGCTCCTGGCTTATTGTGTCATAAAGCGGCATAACAACTCGAGCGCCGATAAGACGTTTACGCAGCGCCCCAGGAAGAGAGCCTGCAACGTCGCCCAATCCGCCCGAAGCCTTAAAGGGAAGAGCCTCGCTCGATACATATAATACTTTCATTTTTATCGCCATGCGATACACCATTCGCACAAAGAGCCATTAAAAAACGGCTTAGTTTGCGCGGTATCGCTCCTTTCTTTATTATAATACTGTTTATCAGATAACAATTCCCTTGCCGATATAGACAGGATAATTCTCCGCTCCCGAAAGCGATTTATTCGGTGTAACAACAACATTTTTATCGGTGATAACGCAGTTTACCGTTGCATTCTGAGCAATGTAAGTATCCTGCATTACAATTGAATTTTTAACAATTGCGCCTTTTTCAATTCTTGCTCCTCTGAATACAATTGAATTTTCGACCTCGCCATCAATAATACAGCCGTTTGCCACAAGTGAATTTTTAACGCTTGAGCCTATGCCGTAGGTTGCAGGCATATCGTCCTTAAGCTTTGTGTAAACAGGACGCTCGGAATTAAAGAGATTTAAGCACTTTTCAGGCTCTAAAAGGCTCATATTTGCCTTGAAATAAGACGACATTGAGTCAATTGTAACAGCGTAATCCTTAAATTCAAGACCGTAAATTTGAAGCTTATCAACATTTTTCTGAATGATGTCGGATTCAAAATCAGTTAAGTTTTGGCTGATAGCCTCATTCATAAGCCTTTCAAGAAGGCTCTTTTTCATAAGAATCATATTAAGAGAATAGTTTACATCTTCAGCGCCCGACGGTGCAAACGAAACCTTGGTAACTCTGCCGTCAGAATCAACGTCCATAATCATTGTATCCTGAAGAGCAGGAGAAATGCCGTGCTTGTAGAGAATGGTTATGTCCGCATCCTTTTCAGTATGGAAATCCATAATCTCACGTACATCAGCGTTAAACACGGTGTTGCAGTCAGAGAAAAGAACGTACTCTTCATTAGAACGGCTGATAAAGCCCATTGCGCCTTTAAGCGACGCTATTTTATCAACATTACTGCCCTGCTCTGCCGTTGAAAAAGGCGGAAGCAGGAACATTCCCTCGGTTTTTCTTGACAAATCCCACGGCTTGCCTGTGCCGAGATGATCCATAAGCGACTGGTAATTTGACTTTGTGATAACGCCGACCTTTTCAATGTCTGCATTTACCATATTTGAAAGTGCAAAGTCAATAAGACGGTATCTGCCAGCAAAAGGAACGGAACCCATTGTGCGAAGTCCCGTAAGCTCAGGCAAGCACTCGTCATAAGCATTTGAGAAAACAATTCCTACAATATTCTGTCCTGTCATATTACTTGCCCTCCTTTGAAATATTCTCAGAAATCATTGCTTTGGGCGCAACCTCGGCACCCTCGCCTACTGTTACTCCTGCGCCGACAACGGCAACGCCCCATTCGTCCCTGTTGTCAATCTCTTCGGGGCAGGAGCCAACCTTCGCATTTTCACCGATAACTGCATCCTCGGCAATTATCGCATATTCAACGTCTGCGCCCTTTTTAATAACTGCGCCGGGCATTACTATTGAGTAGCGCACCTTGGCGCCCTCTTCAACCGTTACGTCATGGAAAAGAATTGAATAGTCAACCTCGCCGAATACTCTTGAACCTTCAGATACCATTGAATTCTGAACATCTGCCGTTGAAGCTATATACTGAGGCGGCGTTGTGGGGGTTCTTGAATAGATTTTCCAGGAATTGTCTGACAAATCAAGGTCAACCTTGGGATTAAGCAAATCAAGGTTAGCCTCCCAGAGAGAATCAATTGTGCCGACATCCTTCCAATACCCGTCGAAAAGATAAGCAAACATTCTCTCGCCCGCCTTATGCATTGCAGGTATAACATCCTTACCGAAATCGTTTGAGGAATTCGGATTGTTTTCATCGTCAATAAGGTACTGACGAAGCTTTGACCAAGTAAATATGTAAACGCCCATTGAAGCCTTGTTGCTGCGGGGATTTTTCGGCTTTTCCTCAAATTCAGAGATTGAATTGTCATCATTGAGAATCATCAGTCCGAAACGCGACGCCTCCTCCCACGGAACCTCCAGCATTGCAATTGTGCAGGCTGCATCGTTCTTCTTGTGGTAATCAAGCATTTTGTTGTAATCCATTTTATAAATATGGTCGCCAGAAAGCACTGCTACGTACTCGGGATTGTAACGGTCAACGAAATTAATGTTCTGATAAATAGCGTTCGCCGTACCCTTGTACCACTCCATACCCTTAATCTGCTGATAGGGAGAGAGCATATGAACGCCGCCGTTAATGCGGTCCAAATCCCAAGCGCTGCCGTTGCCGATATAGTCATTAAGCTCTAAGGGCTGGTACTGAGTTAAAATACCCACCGTGTTAATACCGGAATTTACACAGTTTGAAAGCGGGAAGTCAATAATTCTGTATTTGCCGCCGTACGGTACGGCAGGCTTTGCAATGTTCTTTGTGAGTACGCCCAAGCGGCTTCCCTGACCGCCTGCAAGAAGCATTGCAATACATTCCTTTTTACGAGCCATATATTTTCCTCCTAAAGAATATCGTTTGTTTTTGCCCGCCGCGACGCTCGCGCGAATTTTCAGCAGACGGACATATAAAATGAATAAGCGTAATGCTTATTTATCTTTGAAAAATTGTATTTAGATTCCCACAAGGGGGAAGCTGTCACGATTGAAGTGAGTGACTGAAGAGGGGCAAAAGCATGAAGAATAATTGTTACGTGGGGAAACACCTTATCTGCCGCAAGCGGTTCATCTCGTCTTTTTAAGGTAAATCGCTGACATAGGCGGCAAATCAAGTGAAATGCTCTTTTCAAAGCCGTGCATGGGAATTTTTTCCGCCTTAATCTTTTCGGGGTTCTGCGAGGCGCCGAAACCGCCGTATTTTTCATCGTCCGAATTGAACACTATTTTATAAGCATTGGCTTTCGGAACGCCTATCCTGTAATTTTCACGGCGCACATTTGTAAAGTTGCAAACCGCTATAATCTCTTTACCGTCCTCAGCAATTCGGCGGAAAGCTATAACGGAATTGTCGCAGTCATCGGACGAAATCCACGAAAAGCCTTCCCAAGAGTAATCCACCTGCCAAAGCTCAGGACTTTTCTTATAAAAATTATTCAGCTCTTTTGTATACTTTTGCATTTTGCGGTGCATATCGTATTGGAGTAACAGCCAGTCAAGGCCCTGTTCGTAATTCCACTCGATAAACTGACCGAATTCACTGCCCATAAACAGCAGCTTTTTGCCGGGATGCGCCATCATATAGCCGAGGAACGCCCTGACGCCTGCAAACTTTTCCTCATAGGTTCCGGGCATCTTGTTAATCAGCGAGCATTTGCCGTGAACAACCTCATCATGTGAAATCGGCAAAATGAAATTCTCGGAAAAAGCGTAGAAGAATGAAAATGTTATGCAGCCGTGGTTATTCTTTCGGTAAATACCGTCAAGAGAGAAATATCGGAGAATATCATTCATCCAACCCATATTCCACTTAAAGTTAAAGCCTAAGCCCCCCATAAATACAGGCTTTGTAACCATTGGCCAGGCTGTGCTTTCCTCCGCAATCATTAAAGCGCCCGGATAATCTCGGAACAAAATTTCTGAAAGCTTATGGAAAAATTCAACCGCCTCTAAATTTTCAACTCCGCCGTTTTTATTGGCAATCCACTCGCCGTCCTTACGGTCGTAATTCAGGTAAAGCATCGAAGCCACCGCGTCAATACGAAGCCCGTCGATATGAAACTTATCAAGCCAAAACATTGCGCTGGAGCAAAGGAACGAGCGAACCTCATTTTTGCCGAAATCGAAAACTCTTGTTCCCCAGCCGTAATGCTCACCTTTTTTAGAGTCGGCATATTCATAGGTAGGGGTGCCGTCAAATTCATAAAGTCCGTTTGCATCCTTCGGAAAATGCGCAGGAACCCAGTCAAGAATTACGCCGATTCCCGCTTTATGAAATTCATCAATCAAATACATCAAATCGTGCGGCGTTCCGTAGCGTGACGTCGCGGCAAAATAACCCGTAACCTGATAACCCCAGGAGCCGTCAAACGGGTACTCGGTAAGCGGCATAAATTCAACGTGAGTATAGCCCATATCCTTAACGTAGGGTACTAACTCCTCAGCCATTTGGCGATACGAAAGAAAATTCCCGTCATCATGCTGCTTCCAGGAGCCTAAATGCACCTCGTAAATGTTAACGGGCTTTGCATAAACGGCAGAGGTCTTTTTATTCTCTTCCCATTTACTGTCATTCCACTTATATCCGTCAAGCTCATAAAATTTTGTGGCATTCTGCGGTCTTGTTTCCATATGAAAGCCGTAGGGGTCGCTTTTCATAAGCCATCTGCCGTCATTTGTTAAAATTGAGTATTTATAAGCGTCATACTGCTTTATGCCGTCTATTTTACATTCCCAAATTCCGCCGTCGGAAATTCTTGTCATAACATTTTCGCTGTCAGACCAGTTATTAAAGTCGCCTGCAACGGAAACGCTTTCAGCATGAGGCGCCCATACTCTGAAGGTGACAGAACCGTCATCATTTCTGTGCGAGCCGAAAAATTCATAAGCTCTCGCATTATTTCCCTGGTGGAAAAGATAAACCGGAACCTCATTTACATCGGTTTTTCTGTCTTTTTTTGTACTCTTATTTATATTTACATTTTTTTCTTTTGACTTATTTTCCTTCATAATTCACATTAGCCTTTCCGGCACGGGAGAGCGTTTCAACTTACACCCTGCCAAAATTTAAATCGTAGCAACGCTCCTGCTTTGTTTGCAAAAAGCAGAGCTTGCGACCGATTGCAACCCGCCGCCTATAGAGGCGTGGGGTACATCTGCACTTAAGTTATACAGATATATTTTATCACGGCAAGAACAAGTTTTCAATAGATTTTTGAACAAAATAATCAAATCACAGCCAAATTTTGTTGTACCCATTTGTCTATTTTGTTACAAAATATGACCTGTTATGACAATAACGCCGAGCAGCCGGCAGTCGAAGCATAAAAAAAGAGCGGCATATTTTGCCGCCCGTAAAAATTTTCTTTAAATTTTTTTAATTCGGTTTAAGCCGGTACAATCGGCTGTTCTCCCTCAATCACACCTGTAATAAAGCTTTCAAATACAAATTCAGTTTCTGTTACAAGGCACTGTGCTTCGCGGGAGTATTTTGTGCCAAGCAGTTTTGCCTCGTTAAGACTGTAATTGTTGCTGTTTACAAGCGCAGTAAAAATATCGTCAAACGCATTGACACTGCCTCTTGTACCCTCATCATACGGTACATACAGATTTATTCCGACCGTAACCAATATAGTTCTTGTTTCTGTTTCAACCCTTACGCTGCTGTCTATCTTATCGTCCGGCATATCTGAAACGACGCATTTCTTTATTCCGACTGCCGCAATCGTATCATTAACAGGCACATCTTTAATGCTGCTCTCGTGAGCCAGAACAATTTTCATTTTCGGACTCAAAGATTTAAGGTCGCTGAGAATTGAATCACAGTAATAAGCGCATACACTCATATAACTTTCCGTATTTCCTTTCTTTAATTTTCAGGGTTCGCCGTTTCGGTGGTTTTTCGTATTACAGCCCAAATATAAATACACTCACCGCAGTATAAAACCCGCTCGCTTCTGTCTATTTTATAAAAAAAGCCGTCGCTGTCAACAATTCTTGCATCAGCCGAAAGGCATGTAAGGTCGTGCTTTGCAGGGCCTAAATAAAGGTAAACATCGTTTTTATTTACGCCTATCTCCGTAAAGTCCCCCTCTAAATACAGCTTTGTTTTATAACGTATGGGCTGAATGTGCGCCTTGAAGCGTTCACTGCTCCACTCATTAGGCAAGCAGACGCGGCATGCTCTGCCGTGCGAAAATATTCCGTTCAGCGTCATTTTCATCAGTTCCTTTCATTTTATATACTAAAAGCCTTTAAAAATGAATCCTATATCGGTAAAGCACTCCGCCTGTGAAAAAGCGTCAGCAAGGAGCTTTTCCGCAGCTTCCATATAAGATGAAGCCGAACGCCTAACTGTTACATCACCTGTTTTAAGGTAATCAGTGTAATCGTCAAGACAGAATTTTAAAAGCGCATAACGGTATGCTGTAAAAGCAGCGGCGGCGTAAACCGCCTCGGGTTCTTCCCCTGTATTCGTCTTTTTTAGCCGCTTAGAAAGCGTGTTTGCCGAAGCGGCGCAAAGCTCTGTAATTTTTTCTGTATCTTCTTCGGGAAAGCCCAAAAGGCGCTTTAATTCGTCAAAAACGGCTTTGTGGTCAATCATACTGTTTCACCGGAGCGCAGAATAACTGCTGCATCATTGCAAAGCTTTGCAAAGCCGTAAGTCTGTGTAACGGCAGCTCTTTCAAGCTGACGGTCGATAAGCTTATCAAAATCTGTCACAATTCCGCCCGCAGTCACCATTTCAAGCGCATAATTCCTGTCAAGTCCAACGACATCCTTTTCCACAAATTGATGTGTTACTATCTTTGCTCCGAGAGGCGTCACCGCCCTGCCTGTTGCGTGGAAGTTAAGCCCTGCGGCTGCGTCACGCATTTCGGGTAAACACATAATCTGCGCCGCCATCTCAGGTGTAGTTACAACAGTGTTCATCGTATACGGATTAAGCTCCTTCCAGAGTGCAACCAAATCTCCGTATGTAACCTTATTTTCTTCCTTGCTTCTTAATACATCGGCAGGATTTTCATTGCCGTCGCCGTTATAAATTATATTTAACGCGTCCGCAGTCCGAACGCGTGCAAGATACGCGCCTATCTCTCTGAGAGCCACAGAAAAGATGTCAAGACGCTGAAATCGCAGAGCCTCATAAGACGCGACAAGCATTTTGCCTCTCTTGTGAAGCTTCACAAGACTGCCTTTAGTCTTAATCTGCATTTCGGGAATAGCTCCGCCCTCTTCAATAACGTCCTCTTCAAACTCTTCCTCCGGAGTTTTATCGCGAACATACTCTATCGTTCGGTAATCAAGCCCGTTAATATCAGTGACGGCAGCAACCAAATCATTTACATTGCACGCATTTTCCATGCCCTGCCTTACAGTCCTGCTGACATACTCCGGGAAAAGCACCGCCGAGTCAGATGTCTGAAAGAATTTTTCAATCGGAGAAGATGCAGTCCCCTTAATTTTAATGTCAAATCGCTTAAGCTGACGTTCAAAAGCGTCAAGTCCCTCAAGAGAAGTTCCCTTGTAATTTTCAGACGGGTCAATACGTTCAAGCTCCGCGTTAATTCCGAGCGTAGAACGATAAAGTCCCTTATCAAGTTTAATTGTTTCAAATGCAGCCATTTTTTTACCTCCTAAAATTTGAATTGACCGTTAATTTCGTTTTTTATATTATTTGTTTCTTTCCCTTCGAGCTGTGACTTTACGGGAAATGCTTTTGCCTTTTTTCTTTCAAAACCCGAAATCAGTTGTGAAAGAACATCTGCATTGCAAAGTCCGATTATTCTCTCAGCAGTATCAGACGGAAGCTCCGGAAAAAGCATTGCAAAGCCTTTCTTTGCCCGCTCCTTCATTTCGCGCTTATAAAAAAATGCAAAGCTTTCTTCATTTTTCGCTTTCGCCGTTTTAATTTCGGAGTGAGCCTTTTCTTTGTCTGACACTGACTTTGTAACACCCGCATTTCTTTGAGCCGGAACAGCCACAAAAGACCATTCGTAAGCATCTGTAACTCCGTTTATCTGTTTGTAGCAAAGCATATCACCGTAAAATTTACCCGCCCTATGACTGCAAACGCTTTCTCCGCAGACAGAGCAAACCTTTTCCGAAAAATTACAGGATACGCTTACCTCCTTCTTAATTCCGCTCTCAATATCACGTATTAAGTCCTCATTTTTTGCGCTCTTTACCGTGTAGCACCACGCCTTTAGATATTTATAAGCTTCGCCGTATTCCGTTTTCCTGTTACCGTCACAAAGAATTTCCGTTTTATAGGTTCTGCAAATTTGGTCTTCGGAACGGTTGCTGTGATTTAAAATGCCGGTTTTACCCACAAAAAGCTTCTCAAGCGATAAAAGCGCGTTATCAGAAAACACCTCAAAATCTCTGTCAATTTCATTATCGCAGAGAATAACGGAAAATGCGAAAATTTCATCAGATGTCAGTTTTTTAAGACTCTGACGGTTAATAAGCTCCAAATCCTCATCGGAAACCTTTCTGCAATAAGGCTGCGCATCATAATTTTTTACCATCTTTTCATCTCCTTAATCGTTTTTGACCTCCAAAGCCTTCGCCTGAGCCGTATAAAGCCTTGCTCTTGCCTCATCCAGCGAGTCCTGTAAGGTTATATCATCCCAAACCACCGTAACACCGTCACCGCATCCGCAGGTTCGCAAAAACATATCGCAGATTTTCTCAATAACAGGTGTCAACACTCTGCGGTAGCTCCAAAGCTCAGTGGTAAGCGCGTCTGCCTGCAAAGAACTCATACGCTCCGTTGTCGACCAGGAAAGTCCCAGCATAAACGGCGGAAGCGAAAGCTTAGAAAGAATTTGCTCCAAAATCTGCCTTACGGGAACTTCGCTGTCAATAATCTGATTGTCAGCGCCGATTACCCTTATGTTGACGTCGCCTACCGCAACGAAATCGCGTATATCTGAGCTGTTCATAGCGTTTGACCACTCGGCCGCTATCTGCTCGGCGCGTTCCTTAGCAAAGCTTCTGTCAATTAAGTCGCTGCCCGGATTATAGGTAACAGCAAAGCGCAGATTTCCCATTCGTTCAAAATTCTTGCCTATGGACGAGTAGATTTTCATAAGAATTTCACTCATAAAGGGCAGTCCTTTAAGTATTGAGTTTCCGAAAATCTCACCCGCGTCAGGATTCAGTGCCGTATAAAAAACCAAATCCTGATACTTTACAGGCTCGCCTGAAAAAGACTCAGGCTTGCAAATCATAATTCGGCTGAAATCATCAGCGCTGCGCTTTAAATTGATATCCTTTGCAGGCACGGCGTAAAGCGAATGAATTTCACAGCTTTCATTCAGTATTATTTCTCCCGCTGCCGTTCCGTAGGTCAAAAGCTCTGAAAAATAAGTGTCAATAAAAAGCGGAAGTCCGCGCCGTCCCGCTCCCACATTTACACTTTTCTGAAATTCGTCAAGCACATTTTGATATTTCGGATTATTCGCCTGTACAAAAAAGCCTCCGGTCAGCCTTACCGTTTTATTAACGGCGGCGTCAATAACAGGCACACTGTCACGAAGTCCTTTGTAAAGAGACAGATTAACCTGCCTTTGCGGGAATCGGAAAAATGTATTTTGAGGAAAAATGTTTGAGGCGGTCTGCGCCGCCTTCGCAGGCGTACCTCTTTTGATTATTTTGTCAAATACGCTCATAAATGTTCCTTTCTTTTCTCGGAGCAGACAGGGCAAAAAATCCGCTGTCCGAAAAGTTATGCGTTGTTACAAAATAGCGGATATCATCCATTGCGTGATCGTTTTCCTTTTTGGGAGCGTCCCTTGCGGCGCTTTCGTCCCAACGGTAAAGCGAAAACTCGCGGATAGCGTCAGTGCAGGAAGTGTTAATTTTAATTTTCCCGTTTTTTAATGCTTCCGACACCCTGCGTATCCCGTAGGAAACATCGTTTTTTGCAGGAAGCACCTTAAATTTGCCTTTTCTTCGTATGCACTCTATAAACGATGCTGCCGACGGGTCAACAATAACAGCAGAAATTTTTCTTTTACCTGCAAGAGCGCAAAGCTCTCCGTAATATTCGGAGTCGGTCATTTGAAACCCCCTCGCCCTTGAATCGTGATAAAATTCAGAAATCCTGTACCACACGCCGTCCCTCTCACCCCAAAGTCCCATTGAGCATGGGTTTACGGTACCGTAATCACATGAAATGTAATAATCCGAAAATCCGCCGATTTCTTCCGAATAGGTGTGAATGCTCTCTTTGAAGAACGGGTATACAAGACCGTCCGCGCAGACCCATTTACCCTCAATAAACCTCTCGTAAAATACGCCTGTATAAAGTTTTCGGTATCTTTCACGGATTTCGTCTGTCAGGGACGGATTGTCGCTCATAAGAAAATGCAGATAAAGACAGTTTTTTTCGTCGCATTTCTGAATCCATTCTCTGTAAAACCAGTGATGCGGATTTTCAGGGTTGCAGTTAAACCAAAGCCTTGAGCCGTCAACTGAGCATCTTGCAATCGCCTGCTGGGTAAATGATTTCGGCATAAGCGCCACCTCGTCAAGCATAACGCCCGAAAGAGTAATGCCCTGTATCAGCGCTGAGGAGCTTTCGTCACGTCCGCCGAAAAGATAGAACCTGTTCTGTCTGCCTTTGTAAGAAATATAAACAAGATTTGCGCTCAGCTTTTCGGTCACCGAAAAGCCCATCTCACGCAGTATCGGTATAATCGGCGTAATTACATTACGTCTGAGCGACGTTACTGTCTTTCCGCATAAAGCAAAATCAGAATCAGTAAATCTGTAAAAAGCCCACAGCACAAAAGAAACCGTCATACAAAGCGTCTTTCCGCTTCGCACCGCTCCGTCGCAGATTATTCCGATTTTATCCTTATAAGCGCTCTCCTCGCACCACCAGTTAAGCACCTTTAACTGCTTCGGCGAAAACGGTGTAAACTGCTTGTTCATACTGTTCCCGCCTGCCTTGCGCTGTTTGAGATTGCCTCGTAAATCGACATAGCTCCCGTGTTTTCCTCGGATGACTCAATTTCCGCCAACGCTTCAAGCGCTTTAAGCCGATCGTAAAATTTAATTTCAACGCCTTTGCCCAAGGTGTACTTAATTTCCGAAACGGCAAACAAGTCGAGTGCATTTATATCGGTGCTTTCGCCGAAATTCACCGCTAAGCTTACTGCATCCGCCACCGAGCCGAATGCAATTCTGCGCAGTCCCGTTGCCGCCTCCTCGTGTTTGGCATTTCTCTCCTTAATTCTCCCTATTTCTTCCGCAATCTGCTTTTTTCGCATAAGCTTTTCTGCCTTTTTCTGCGGAAAAGCGGTAAATCCTGCCTTGTAAGCCGCTTCAGAAGGATTTCCGAGAACTGCCGCAAGACAGCAAAATTCCGCTTCTTTTTTTGTAAGCTCTTTGCCCATATCTTCCTCCTTTTCGGGAAATAAAATTTCATCTCCCATAAATAAAGCAAACAGACGGTATATTCCCGCAAAATGTGAGAATACACCGTCCTGTAGTTAAAAACAGTCTATAAGCAGATAAATCACCTCTCTTCTTCACTTTTTTATTTTCTAAAAGAAAAAACAGCTCCCGATAATCGAGAGCCGTTGCAATTTAATCAATTTATTATTCTGCTTCAAACCAAGCATCATATCCGTATAAATCTTCGCCGGTGCGTTTTATATAAAAAACTTCTGAAACATCTTCGTCAATTTTTTCACCCTTTTTTCCTGAGTATACATACAAATCGCCCTTTGAACTCTTTTCGCTGTAATCATACAAATACATTATATCACCGTTGTGCAAAATTGAAAAAGCGTGAACATCATCAGAAATTTTTATGCTTTTTCCTTTTGAATACTTCTTTAAAGTGCCGGTTTCTTCTTTACTGTCATAATCTGAAAAATAGGCAAAAGTATCCGAATCTATATTGTACTTCATATTGCCGAAATACATGTCCGTATCCACTTTTTCCTTATTAATATACATATCCCCTGTATATTTATCTTCATTAAAATCTTTACAGTACATATATTGATTGCTGTTTCCGATAAAGCCTTGACTTCCCGTAAATACATCACTGTCATACAACTCAGCCTTTTGAAGCTTGCCGCCCGAAACGGTCATTCTGTATAAATCTCCGTATGCTTTTCCTTCGGGAACATTATCGACAAAGAATATTGTATTTCCGTCAGCGTTTATGCAAATTGTTTCGACTTCGTCCTGCTCAATTTTTGTAACATCTTTGCCTATTGCAATGTTTCCAAACACATCCGTATAAAGTGATTTTTGTACACTGTTTTTCAAATCTGATATGCTTTCAATTTCGGAAAGTTTAATCTTGTCAATGGATGCATCTTCATGTACAGCAAATATTATTACCGGCTTCTCTGCCGCTAAGCTCTCAATATTTGCAAACGATTCCGTAACTGTCTGGGTGCTTTTTCCGTCATAGAAATAAAGGGAACTGTCCGTAATTTCTGTTTCTTCGTTGCTAAGCTCTTCTCTTAAATAATCCCGTTCTCTTTTTCCTCTGTACTCATCATAAGCCTTTTCATATTTTTCATATGCCGAAGTATACTCGTCATAGGTATCATAATCCATCATTGACGGGCTTTCCGGTTCGTTTATTTTATCATCAGCGTCTTTCATATCATCAATAACATAATCGGCAAGAGAAACTGTTCTTATGTCTGATTTAACATAGTATATCTCTCCGGATTCATATATTGCGCTTATAGAGCTGACATCGGTATCAATTTTAATTTTATCCGCGCCGAGATCTTTTTTATAAAGATCTCCTCCGTCTTTAATATAGTATATTGTTGAAAAATTCTTAGATATATACCGTATACTGCTATCGCTGTCAATCTTTTCTTTATCTTTTCCGTTTTGCTTAACATAAATTGTATTATCTTTGTTAAGGTAAATAATTGTTTTGCCGTCCTCTGAAACATAAAAAAAAGAAACATCGCTGTCTATTTTATTCGCTTCGCCCTTTTTCATACTGTAACTGTATAAATTGCCATCTGTCGTCAAATAAATTATAGTTGAAGCAATGTCATTAACAAAGTACTTCTCTACATCTCCGTCAATTTTAACAGCTTCGTCCTTAGATGAAGAAACATTTCTGTAAAACAGTGAAAAGCCCTTTTCGTCGGCATCCATTTTATCCGGGAAGAAAATAGTTTTACCGTCACGGCTCATAACCGTTGCACCGTCTACTCTATATATACCTGCATTATTATCTTTGCCGAATAGCTTTGACGAAACCTGAAACGGTTCATATTTTGAAGCTTTTGCAAAATAAAGATTACCATCCTTAATATACAGCCCGTAATTGTTTTTGGATTTGCTTTTGCCGAAAGCAGAAATAAGCACAAAGACAGCGGCTACTACCGCAACAATGCCTATTCCTATTCCGATAAACTTTTTAGGTACTTTCTTAAACACCTTCTTCTTTTCCTTTACAGGCTTGTCATCTGTAATTTCAGGAGGTATGTAAGCTGGTACATTGGCTGAATTTTTCTGCTCAGACTGCACAGGTACATATTCAAGTTCTGCTTCTTCATTCCCATAAGCAACTTCAGTTTCACCTGAAACGTCCTGTAAATCCGCTGCTCCTTGTGGTTGTTCAACTACCTGAGTACCGCAATTGTCACAAAATACCGCCTCATCGGATAATCTTTTGCTGCATACCGGACAAATAGTCATATTTCATTCTCCTCATATATTAATTTTTAAAATATATAACTATTATATATATATGGAGAACGTCAAGTAAAAATTGAAAAAAATCAAATTGTGCCGAAATCAGAGATAATTTGTATTTACTCCACAGAAAACGCAAGAAACCGTGCGCTTGAAAACAAACTGCACTTTTTTGATAAAACATATTTACTTCTCAAAATTATTTATAACTTTTTAACTTAGCTTCAACAACAAAAAAAGGCGGTACAAAAGTACCGCCGAAATTTATAATATGATTTATTGAGATTAAAATATTAAACGCTTATTCGCAGTCGTCGCAATCACAGTCACAGTCTACGTCAAATTCAAGCTCTGTGCCGCAATTGGGGCATTCAGCAGCGCCTTCCATAATGATGTCCTCATCGAAATAAACTGTTTCGCCGCAGTTCGGGCATTCAACCTCGTACATATCGTCGTCGCAGTCACAGCCACAATCGCAGCAGTCGTCGCATTCATCATAGAAAACCTCTTCAAGCTCTGCAAGGTCCTCGTCAACAGCGTCAAGCTGCTCAGTAACAAGACCCATTTCGTCGTCAAGGTCTGAAACTGTAAGTGAGAGGTCCTCAAGAACATCAAGAATTTCGTTTAATACCTTTGTTTCCTTTTTGTCACCGTCAAAGTCCATGCCTTCAACAAGACCTTTAAGATGAGCAACCTTTTCAGTAATTGTCATTGCTTTTTCCTCCTAAAATTATGCTCTGCCCAGATATTCACCTGTACGGGTGTCAATCTGAATCATTTCGCCTTCATTTATAAAGAGCGGAACTTTAATTTCTGCGCCTGTTTCAACCGTTGCGGGTTTTGTGGCATTTGTAGCAGTGTTGCCTGCAAAGCCGGGGTCTGTCTGCGTAACCTGAAGATTTACAAACGTGGGCGGCTCAAGACCGAAAACGCTTCCTTTATAAGAAAGAATTTTGCAAACCATATTTTCCTTTACAAATTTGAATGAATCGGGAAGGTCAGCCTCTGCAATAGGAGTCATTTCAAATGTTTCGTTGTCCATAAAGTAGTAAAGGTCACCGTCATTATATGAATACTCCATATCTCTTCTCTCGATAAATGCCGTCGGGAATTTTGCCGTGGGGTTATAGCTCTTTTCAACAACAGCTCCCGTGATTACGTTTTTTGTTTTGGTTCTTACGAATGCAGCGCCTTTACCGGGCTTAACATGCTGAAATTCAACAACCTGAAGAACCTGTCCGTCCTCTTCAAAAGTAACGCCGTTTCTGAAATCACCTGCTGAAATCATTGTTAGTATTCCTCCGTTTTAAAATTAAATTCATTGACATTTTACAATAAATCGCCGTACATTTCAAGTGCTTTTTATGAAATCACGGGATAATTATATAACTTTCTGCACCGTTTTCCGAAAGTTCCCTGTAAAAGCGTTCATTTTCAGGGCTGTCCTTCAAGGTCGGAATGCATTTCAGAGTAGAAAAATTATTTTTCGAGCGCTCATTTAACAGCTTCCACATATCGCCCGCATATTTTGCATAATTCTCCGAAACAGGAATCTCCGGTGAACAGGCAGAAGCCGCCGAGTCAAAGAGCGTTCCTCCCCATTTTTCGCTGTCGCCGTCTATTCCCTCAAAAGAAAATCCGAGAATTACAGGACATCTGTTTGATTTTTTAACTGCTTTTTCTACAAAATTCATCAAAATAAAATTTTTCGAAAGAGAAGCGTCATCCTCAGTGAATACGGGTGGATTGTCTTTTGACACGGGAAATTCCACGCCCTGAAGGTAAATACCGTCAACACCTAATGACGATGCGTCGCCGATAACGGTTAAAAGATAATCTTGAGCGCGGCTGTCAGCAGGGTTTAGCCATGCTCTTCCGGAAAGCGCGACAGGCGCATCAAACCAAGGCATTTTCAGCTCTTCATCCTCATAAACATAAGCTCCCGTTCTCTGAGGGGCATATGAATCGCAGAAGCAATATATTCTTGCTAAAACAGCAAAGCCCTCGTCGCGAAAAAGCTCCACAGTGCTTTGTAAAATTCGGTTCTTACCGTCTGCATCTTCCGCTTCCGAACGGAAAAGAACAATACCGTCCTCATCCTTAAAGTCAAGCATTACCGCATTAAATCCGTCTTTTTTCGCCTTCTGTATTCTCTTGTCCAATGCGTTTTCGTCGCCCAGCAGGCTGTTTTCAATAAAAATCGCCTTCAGCTTTCCGATGTTGTCGGGGGAAACCGTAACCGTATTTTCGTTCTTCGGTTCCTCCGGAATGGGTCTGTGCGACAAATCCCTGCAAAAGAAAAACAGCACAGACAGCGCGGCAATCATCACAAATACAGCGGCAGTAAGTAAAATTTTATTCCGAAGCTCACGTTTTTTAGTCCGTCTGCTTTCACCGATTGCGTAAACCGTGCCTCTTTGAGTGGGATATTTTTTAGAAAATCCGTAAATCGCACGGAACCGCCTTTTATTTCTGTTATCCATAAGTAAATCCTTTTATTTAAGTCCCATAAAGCCAAGTGACAGAAGAGCCGTATAAATAAACAGCGCCGGCGTACCCTTAAAGCATTTGGGAATACTCGTGTTAAGGTCAAGACGCTTTAAGCCCTCGTTTATCAGCAAAACGGCAATCAAAAACGCCAGTCCCGCGCCGAGTCCCGCGCCGATACTTTCTGTAAATGTAAACGCAGAACGGTAATTTATATAAGGCACCGCCATAACAAGCGTATTAAACGCCGCAATACTTATTCTGCGTATGGTTTTAGGCTGAATTTTTCCGTAAATCAGCACGCCCGCCATTGTCAGTATATAAACTGCAAATGTAACCGCCGAAAAGACAGCAACGTGAAAAAGCTCGCTTTTTGAATGAAATTTCGGAATAAATTCCAGTGCCGCGCAAACGGCGGAAACCGTAACGGAAAAATATGTCATAAACACAGCAAGAGGAATAAGCTTTCTGGGCTTTGCACTCATTCGCACCGCCTCGCTTATACCGTAACCGCCGTTAAACACGAGATTTTGCACAAATGCAACGTAAAACGATGCCGATATCAGTTCAAATAAAACTCTCATTCGCCGTCACCGCCTTCTGTTCCGTTATGTTCCTTCTGTTTATAGTTTTCAAGGTCGGTAAGCATATCAGAAAAATCGTCAAGATATGTCCGCTCAGCTGCACTGTTAAGCTTTTCGGCGGCATCGTTTTTCCTGATTTTTGATTCGGTATTTTTATTCTTTTCCTTTTTCGGCTTTTTATTTTTCTTTTCTTCTTTCTTTGACTTTTCTGCTTTTATTTTTTTCTTTTCGGAATTTTCGGACTGTTTCCGGCGGAATTTATAAAGCGAATCTGCATCCGTCAACGAATCCGCAGCCGTACCCTCTTCGCCCTCGTCATAAGGATTAAAATCGTCGTTCATAAGCTCACGCAGACTGCCTCTGAGAGAAGAGCGTACCTCAGAGGTATTAAACGCTCTGTCGGGTGAAGATTGAGGATATTTCCTGTAAATATAAAATTTAAGCAGCGCCGCGCAAAATCCGAGAATCAAAAGTCCTCCGAAAGGAGTAAGCATTACCGAAAATTTAACAGGTAAATTGACAGCCGTTCCGCTTACCGTTCCGTTTCCGAGGATTTCGCGCAGAAATCCCGTTAAAACGGTTACCGCGCCGTAGCTCACCGACACTGAAACTGCGTCAATAAAGCTGTCCTTAACACTTCTTTTGACGGCAACGCGTTCACAGTGAAGCGCCAAAAGAGAATTCACAGCCATAAGCGGCAAAAACACGCCGAATTCAAGGGAAAGGCTCGGCACGAACCTTGTCACAAGGTACATAATCGGATAAACAATTACCGTACCTGTCAAAAAATATACAGGAACACGCACATATCTTTTTACATTCTTTAAAAAGCGTGATGCCAGCGTCTCACAGACAATCAGCTCAAGCGCCGTTATCAACGCCAAGAACACCGCCGCTTTCAGTGTTGAGGCAATTGCAACGACAGGACAAAGCCCTACAGCCTCTAAAAGCAAGGGGTTTCTTATGACGGCGCTCGTGCGAATCATTCTGAGATTTTTCATTCTCTCCGTTGCGTTAACCTTACTTTTCACTGCCGTCACCCCCTAACCCGAACGGAGCAGGTTCCTGCGTCAGCTCATTCTCTACCGTAAATGCAGTATGTAAATTCTCAACAGAAACACTGTTCTCCTGATTATCCGTTTCTGTTGAAACGTCCTCGCTCTGAGCAATAATTTCCTCATCGGAAATATCGGGAATTTCACTGAGGACAGCGTCGGGAACAACACCCTGCTGCTTTTCCGTTTGCTCATAAGGCACACCGTCGTCTATTTTCTTCTTTTCGTATTTTGTCAACGGCAGCTCATCAAAAAGACCGGCTGTCGCATTCATAATAATTATTCCGAAAATCAGAGAGTCCTCTGTCTTACCGAAATATCGGAACGCCATACAAACCGCGCCGCTGACAAGTCCCCAGACCGCCGACGAAAACAGCCTTGACGGAATAACCGACGGATAAGTCATAAAAAATACAGCCGCAAACAGCAGCATTCCGCCGCACATTTCCATAGTAAGCGATGTCAAAGCGCCTGTTTTTACTCTGGGAAAAGCCAACGAAAACATCGCCGCCGACAGAATAAACGCCGCAGCGGGAACAGCATTTTTAGGATATCTTATCAAAATAAAGCAAAGAGCGCCCAACAGCATAATAACAAAGCCTGTGCCTATCGCAGACGGCATTTGACCCGTCAGTATTTCAAGAACAACCGCCGAATTCAGCTTAACCGATGTTCCTGACTGTAAAAGCGCCGTCAATGACAGCATTGCGCCGCCTTCGGAAATTCCGTCAGCAGAAAAAGAATAGTCAAACATTTTATCGCCGAAGCAAAGAGCTGCAAAGCAAAATGCCGCAGCCGCAGGCACAAACGGTGAATTTTTCGCAGTACCGAACGGCAGCATACAAACAATGACTGCAAAAACCGCAGTAAAAAACGGAATATACAGCGGTACTGACACGGGGAAAAGCAACGCCGTCATAAGACCTGTTGCAAGTCCGGACAAGTCGCTGTGCGGATAATCGCTTTTGCCGATTTCTTCGCATATTTTTTTGCAAACAGTTGCAGTTACAACCGAAATCAGAATGATTTCCAATGCGCGCAATCCGTAGGTGTAAACAGACAGCGCAGCCAAAGCCGAAAGCATACAAACGAAGCTCAGCATTATTTTCCTTGTTTCCGAAAACTCTTTCGGTTTTTGCGGTTTAACAAAGGTATCCAAAATAATTCTCCCCAAATTCAGCCGGCAAAAGCCGTACCTGCTTTTTCTTTAAACCCGTCCATAGTTTCTTTTCGGTCTGACGCAGAGAAAAGTGCGCTGCCCGAAACGAAAACGTTAGCGCCTGCCGCGGCGGCAATGCTTATTGTTTCTCCGTTAATTCCGCCGTCAACCTCAATGTCGGTTTTCAGCCCTCTTTTGTTTATTTCGTCACGGATTCTTCTTACTTTATCCATCTGGTCCGCCATAAAGCTTTGACCGCCGAAGCCCGGCTCAACCGTCATAACAAGCACCATAGCTATTTTTTCAAGATAAGGCAGCACAGCATCTATATCTGTTTTAGGCTTGATTGCAAGAGCAGGCTTTGCTCCGCACTCGATTATTCTGTCAATGGTTTCGCCTGTATCCGAGTCGGACTCAGTGTGAAAGCAGATAATATCTGCCCCCGCCCTGCAAAAATCCTCAACATACTTCAACGGCTCGCTTATCATTAAATGGACATCAAAGGGAACGTCGGTATATTTTTTTATGCACTTACAAACCGGAGCACCCAACGTAATGTTCGGAACAAAATGTCCGTCCATAACGTCAATGTGCATTAAATCCGCTCCGCACTCTTCCATACATTTAAGTTCGTCCGCCATCCTGCCGTAATCGCAGGAAAGAATAGACGGTGAAATTTTAATCATACATCCCACTCCGAAATAAAAATTTTAAATAATTGGTTTTATTTTAGCATATTTTTATACAATTTACAACTGCAATTCCGATATTATGTGACAGCCTCTCTGAAACGCTTAATTTTTAAAGATTGCACAATGCACTTTCATATTTATATATTTGTTGTACATTTGTCAATGATGTGAGACCAAGTTTAGAAAAAATAAAAGAAGAACGA
>CANARN010000019.1 GCA_947364045.1 uncultured Clostridia bacterium | reverse complement strand
CAATTGAATACAAAAACGGACAGGCATGGAAACCTGTCCGTACTGTTTGTTAAATTGGTTCTTTCATACACCTATCGGCAAAATCAGCTTAAAACAGGTTGCGCCGTTTTGGCTTTTAACCTTAATTTCTCCGTGGTGAAGATTTACAACGTGTTTAACTATTGCAAGCCCGATTCCGTTGCCCTCTCCCGCATGGGATTCGTCTCCCTGATAAAACTTGTTGAATATAAGCGGAAGCTTTTCATCGGGAATGGAGTTACCCGTATTGATAACTGACACGGTGATAAGATTTCCCTGTTTTCTGATGTCGATTTCGACTTTACCGTTTTCGGGAGTAAATTTAACGGCATTGTCAACAAGATTTATCCAAACCTGTTTAAGCATTTCCTCATTTGCATTTACGTTGTACTCGTCAAAATCAAGAATAAGCTCAATGTTTTTCTTTTCCCATTTATTTTGAAGAAGCAAAACGGAATTTCTTATCTGTTCGGAAAGATTAAAGGTGTTTATATCGGTCAGAATTACCTGATTTTCGATTTTTGTAAGAGCGAGGACATTGGTCGCCATATGCGAAAGCCTGAGAGATTCCTCTTCGATAATGTCAATATATTCTTTTTGCTCTTCAGGCGAAAGATTACCGTGCTTTAAAAGCTTTGCAAAGCCCGAGATTGAAACAATAGGCGTTTTGAATTCGTGGGAAAAGTTATTAACGAAATCAGACCTGAGCATTTCTGTTTTCTGAAGCTCCGACGCCATTGAATTAAAGCTTTTTTCAAAATCTCTTGCAATTTTTGTTTTGCCGAAAACAGATTTGAATTTAAGCCGCACTGCATAATTTCCCGAAGCGAGCGAGTCCATTGCGCTGAAAACGATATTGAACGGAGAAATGGAGAATGCGCCTGTTGAAAAGGATGTAACAAATCCGAGAAACAGGCTGATTAGCGCCGCAGTTAAAACGTTTTTCTTAATACTCGGAATATTATCGCCCAGCTCAAGCGCACCCGTATGTATAAGCAATGCGTCTACGCCGATTATTATTCCGATAGCAACTATTATTATTGGAAAAACAAACCCTGAAAAGAACAGGGTCAGTTTAAGCCTTGTTATCAGTTCCTTTCTTTTGTCCTTCATATTTTTTTCACCGCCTTGTACCCGAGTCCCCTGACGGACTGGATTTCAAATTCTTCCCAGCCTTCAAATCGCTTGCGAAGTCTGCCTATGTGAACCGTTACGGTTTCCCAGCCTGTGTCGCTGTCACTTCCCCAAATTTCATCCATAAGCTGTATTCGTGTAAAAATTTTATTCGGAAAAGACAAAAGCTTGTAAAGAAGCATAAATTCCTTTTGAGGCAGCTCCTGAATTTCGCCGTGGCCTGTAACCGTAAGCGAGTCATAGTCAATTACAATATCGCCTATTTCTATTTTGCGGTCGCTTGCGATTTTAGCTCTGCGTAAGAGCGCCCTTATTCTGAGAAGCATTTCCTCTTCGTCTATCGGCTTTGTCATATAGTCGTCTGTGCCTGCTAAAAAGCCTGTGTATTTGTCCTGCGGAAGATGCTTTGCCGAAACCATTAAAATAGGTAAATCGCTGTTGCCCTGACGCACCGTCTTTGCAAATTCGTACCCGTCCATATTAGGCATCATAACGTCAAGCACAGCCAAGTCAATATGCTCTTTATCAAGAATATCCAAAGCTTCAATGCCGTCGTTCGCGGTGTATACGGAATACCCCTCGGATTTTAACACAGTGCTTATCAGCAGTCTTGTGTTTTTATCATCATCGGCTACTAAAATGTTGAACATAATTCCAACTCCTTTACTATTCAGTAAATGGTGAAAAGCAGGGACAGGTTTTCTGTCAAGAGTGACATAGGTAACAAGAGTGTAAGGACATAGGTCGGCGTTCTCTGCAAATTTGCAATACAGTTTAAATCTTGAATTATATAATCTTTTCAAGCCCCTTGGCTGAATATTCTTTTCCGTCACGTTTCTTTTGAAGCTCTTTACTTAAAAAAGCAAATTTCTCTCTTGTGATGGGGTACATTACCGCGCCGATAACGGAGAGAACGAGGAATGCCGCAGGGATAAGCGTGACGTTATTTTCAATTCCGTTAACGGTCTTCGCGCTTTGAACAGAAAGCTCGCCGTTATATCCCGTTAATTTCAAAATCAGTGAAACGGTCCATACGCCCACTGCCGCGCCGAATTTCTGGAAGAATTGCGGAAGCGCGGTTATTACGCTTTCACGGCGTGTTCCGTAGGCAAATTCGTCAACCTCAACAAGATCATAAGCCATAGAGTAAAACACCGTCCAGAAATTTGCCATACCCATAGCCATAAAGAAGGTTACTGCCAAAACAACGGCTATTGAGCGAACACCTATTATTCTGCAAATTATAAGACCTATGCACATAAGGCTCATAAATAAAATACTCGAAAATCTTCTGTCGCGTGTTTCTACAATTTTTGTGACAAGAGGAATAAACGCCGCCATAACAACAACCAATTCAATAATTACAACTGTCATCCATGTTTCAGGGTCTTCGTTTACAAGATACTTAATCATATATTCAAAGGATGACTGAATCATGGACGAAGCCATAAGGAAGAATACAATAAACATTGCAAACCATTTAAACGGCTTGATTTTCAGAACCTCAAAAAATTCGCTGAAAATCACTTTAATGTTCTTTCTTTCATTTGCCGACGCTGTTGTTTCCGCCTTTTGCAGAGCAACCCCTTTAAGAGATTTAACCGTAATAACGGCGAAAATTACCGACATGGCGGACATTATGACTGCGCAGGCGGTCCAGCCGAATGAGTCGCCCATTTTTTTGCCGGAGAATACAAGCCCCGCCAAAAGCGAGGGAAGAACGGCAGGCAGCGCATTGCCGAGGAATATGGCGGCAGTGTTGATAAGCGAGCTTGTACTGCGTATTGCCGTGCGCTCGTCATAATCCTGCGTAATCTCAGCAACCACAGCGTAATAGGGAATGGTGTAAACAGTGTAAGCAAGCCAGAAAAGCATAGTTACAGCCGTGTAGTAAATAAACTGAACAGCAGAGGATTGCGAGCCGATATTAACAAAAGCGGCAATAAACGCGAAACCTAAAGGAAATGCGGCTTTTGCCATAAATTTACGCTTGTCAGCGCCGTTTCTGTCTGCAAACGAGCCGATAATAGGGTCGGTTACCGCATCCCAAACAATTGAAATGAAGCTGACGGTACCCGCAAGAATAGGGTCCATTTTAATGACATCTGTCAGAAAAACAAGGTAATATGTGTAAAACATATTGTAAAGCAGAGATTCTGTTACGATTCCCGAACAGTAGCCAAGCTTTTTGCGCTTTGTAAATGAGGCTTGCATAAAAACATCTCCTTGAATAAAAGCATATACATAAAGTATATCACAGCCAAGACGCATAGTAAACAAAATGTTTTTAAATAAATCCTGCAAAATACACAAAAATTTCCTTTTGATTTATACATAATCCCATATTGATATAAACCACTATATATGGTATATTTATTAACAGTTGCGCAATACACAGGGAATATCTTGTTTTTGAAAGGAGAGAGAAAGATGCAGATTCACGGCTTTCAGAAGATGACGCTGCTTGATTTTCCGGGGCGTGTTGCCTGTACGGTCTTTACGGGAGGCTGCAATTTGCGCTGTCCGTTTTGCCACAACGCGCTTTTGGTTACACAGCTTTCAAATACAGATGTAATTCCTGCGGAAAATGTAATTTCTTACCTTGAAAAACGCAGAGGAATATTGGACGGTGTGGCAATTACGGGCGGCGAGCCGCTTTTACAGCCCGACATTGCGTCCTATATCCGAAAAATTAAAAATATGGGTTATGCCGTAAAGCTTGACACAAACGGCGCTTACTCTGCAAAGCTTCGCGATTTGGTCAGCGAGGGTATTGTGGATTATGTGGCAATGGACATTAAAAACTGTGCGGAAAAATACGGCGAAACAGTAGGTATTCCGAGCTTTAACACTTCAAAAATTGAAGAAAGCATAGATTTTCTGCTGTCAGGCAAGGTGGATTTTGAATTCAGAACTACAGTGGTAAAAGAATTTCACACGGTTGAGGATATTGAAAAAATCGGCAAACGGATAAAGGGTGCGCCGAGGTATTTTCTTCAGAATTTTACCGATTCCGGCAATTTAATAGGCGAAAATATGCACGAATGCTCAAGGGAAACTCTTTCTCTTATGCGTGAAAAAGCGCTGAAATACGTGCAGACCTGTGAAATAAGAGGAATTTAAGTCGGGCATAGAGGCTGGCGAGAAATGTGCAAGATGGCGTTTTTTTCGTCCCGAAGGCGTACAAAGGTACTCCGAGAGGGCGAAAAAACGTCAAGTACATTACAAAAACAATACGTTATAAATTTCACATCGGTTTAAATTCGGAATTTATGAAGAATAAATATAATATTTGATATGTTTTTATCTTTGTACGGTCTTGCGCCTTTATCGACAGACAAAAAACACAATATATTGTGCTAAAGTGTATTGACATTACTATAAAATGTGATATACTTTAATGCGAAACCAATTTTAGTCAATAAAAATATAAGGAGAAGAAAAATGTACACAGTTGTTAAACGTGACGGCAAGGTTGTTGAATTTAACCTTGAAAAAATCAAAGACGCCATTGTTTTGGCGTTTGAAGCTTGTGAAACTCAGTATCACCCTGACACTATCGACTTTTTGGTGCTAAAGGTAACGTCTGATTTCGAATCGAAAATCAAGGACGGAAGAATTTCCGTTGAAAATATTCAGGACAGCGTTGAAACAGTGCTTATTAAAGCGGGCTATGACGATGTTGCCAAGGCTTACATTCTTTACCGTAAGCAGAGAGAGAAGCTCCGTAACATCAGCAAGACAACGCTTGACTACAAGTCTATTGTAGATAACTATCTTCAGATAAATGACTGGCGTGTAAAAGAAAATTCAACCGTTACCTATTCCGTAGGCGGTCTTATTCTTTCAAACTCGGGAGCTATTACGGCAAACTATTGGCTTTCCGAGGTTTACGATGAAGAAATCGGCAACGCACACCGCAATGCCGACATTCACATTCATGACCTTTCAATGCTTACAGGCTACTGCGCGGGCTGGTCCTTAAAGCAGTTAATTCAGGAGGGACTCGGCGGTGTCCCCGGAAAGATTACTTCTTCTCCCGCTTCTCACCTTTCAACACTTTGCAATCAGATGGTTAACTTCCTCGGCATTATGCAGAACGAGTGGGCAGGAGCGCAGGCTTTCTCTTCATTCGACACATATTTAGCTCCTTTTGTAAAGATAGACAACCTTTCCTACAAAGAGGTTAAGCAGTGCATTCAGTCCTTCATTTACGGCGTAAATACACCTTCGCGCTGGGGTACTCAGTCACCGTTCACCAACATTACTCTTGACTGGACAGTTCCGAATGACCTTGCAGAGCTTAACGCTATTGTCGGCGGCAAGGAAATGGATTTCAAATACAAAGACTGCAAAAAAGAAATGGATATGGTCAACAAGGCTTTCATTGAAATTATGATTGAGGGCGACGCCAACGGAAGAGGCTTCCAGTACCCCATTCCCACATATTCAATTACGAGGGATTTTGACTGGTCCGAAACTGAGAACAACAAGCTCCTTTTCGAGATGACGGCAAAATACGGCACTCCCTATTTCTCAAACTACATCAATTCAGATATGGAGCCGTCGGACGTACGTTCAATGTGCTGCAGACTTCGTCTTGACCTTCGTGAGCTTCGCAAAAAATCAGGCGGCTTCTTCGGCTCGGGCGAGTCAACAGGCTCTGTGGGCGTTGTTACAATCAATATGCCCAGAATCGCTTATCTTGCGGCTGACAAAGAGGACTTCTTCAAACGTCTTGATAAGCTTATGGACATTGCGGCACGCTCTCTTAAAATTAAGCGTACGGTAATTACAAAGCTTCTTGACAACGGTCTTTATCCGTACACAAAGCGTTACCTCGGCACCTTCAATAACCATTTCTCAACGATAGGTCTTGTCGGTATGAATGAGGCAGGTCTTAACGCTAAATGGCTTAAAAAAGATATGACAAGCAAGGAAACGCAGGACTTCACGGTAGAGGTTCTTAATCATATGCGTGAGCGCCTTTCCGACTATCAGGAAGAATACGGCGACCTTTACAACCTTGAGGCAACTCCTGCTGAGTCAACCTCATTCCGTCTTGCAAAGCACGATAAAAAATATTACCCCGACATAATTACAGCCAATGAGAACGGAACGGCTTATTATACCAACTCTTCACATCTTCCCGTCGGCTTTACTGAGGACATCTTCTCGGCTCTTGACATTCAGGACGAGCTTCAGACGCTTTACACATCAGGTACTGTTTTCCACGCGTTCCTCGGCGAAAAGCTTCCCGACTGGCAGGCGGCGGCAAATCTTGTCCGCAAGATAGCGGAGAATTATAAGCTTCCGTATTACACAATGTCACCCACATATTCCGTATGTAAAAACCACGGCTACCTTGCAGGTGAGCAGTTCATTTGCCCTGAGTGCGGTGAAAAGACAGAGGTTTACAGCCGTATCACAGGCTATTACCGTCCAGTTCAGAACTGGAATGACGGTAAGGCTCAGGAGTATAAGGACCGTAAGGTTTATAACATTGCAAATTCACATCTTTCCCATACAGGCGTTCTTGAAAAGGCTGATGAAAATGATGCTTGCTGCTGCGACGCTTCCGCGCAGGACGCAACTTATCTTTTCGCAACGACAACCTGCCCCAACTGCAAAATAGTTTCTTCAATTCTTGACAAGGCAGGTATTGCTTACGACAAGATTTATGCTGACGAACAGCCCGAATTGGCAACTGAATTCGGCATTAAGAAAGCGCCGACGCTGGTAGTAGTTAAAAACGGCGAGGCAGAGAAGATTTACGGCGTTTCCGATATTAAGAAATACTATAAGCTTTAATAAGGTACAGTAATCTATGTATGATATTATCATCATCGGCGGTGGCCCTGCAGGGCTTACCGCCGCTCTGTATGCACGCAGGGCTGACAAAAATGTGCTTGTAATTGAAAAAGAAACCTTCGGCGGTCAGATAACCTTTTCGCCGAAAGTAGAAAATATTCCGGGATTTTCAGAGCTTTCGGGTAACGAATTTGCAGAAAAACTCGTTGAGCAGGTAATAGGTCAGGGCGCTGATTTTGAATCCTGCGAAGTGCAGAAAATCATTGACGGAGAAATAAAAACTGTCGTCACCGATTCGGGCGAATTTGAGTCAAAGGCTGTTATTATTGCCACGGGTGCAAAGCACAGAACCTTAGGACTGCCCGGAGAAGAAGCGCTTATCGGCGAGGGTATTTCATTCTGCGCAGTTTGCGACGGCGCATTTTACAGAAATAAGACCGTTGCGGTGGTAGGCGGCGGTAATTCCGCCTTGCAGGAGGCAATTTTGCTTTCCGATTTGGCAAAAAAGGTTTATGTTATTCAAAATCTTGATTTTCTTACGGGCGAACAAAAATTACAGGAACAGCTTCGTTCTAAGGAAAATACGGAAATAATCTGCGACACGGTTTTGTCGGAATATAAATCTCAGGACGGCGAAATAACGGGAATAATTATTAAAAATCAGAGCAGCGGTGCTGAAAGCGAAATCACGGTTGACGGCGTTTTTCTTGCGGTGGGTCTTGTTCCTCAAAATGAATATTTTAAGGACGTAATCGAGCTTGACGGCTACGGTTATGCGGTTTCGGACGAAACCTGCAAAACAAAAGCAAACGGGATTTTCACGGCGGGCGACTGCCGTACAAAGCGTATTCGTCAGGTTGCAACGGCGGCTGCGGACGGCGCAGTTGCGGCTCTTGCGGCATGCGATTATATTGATTCTCTTTAATATTGGATTTTTCAAAGTAAAATATGGCAAAATGCAGTAAAATAACGGCAAATTATTGTCGTTATTTTTTTGTCATTCTCAGTGCTTTACAGTTGAAAAACAATGCAATATTTGATATAATAACTTGAATTATATATTTTTTTGAAAGTGATTGTTTATGGAGCAAAAAGCGAAGATAATTGCTGTTGCGGGAAAGGGCGGAGTAGGCAAAACCTCAATTTCCGGCACGGTAGTAAAGCTTTTAACGGAAAAATATCCCGATAAGCGAATTTTAGCTATAGATGCAGACCCTGCTGTGGGTCTTTCAACTGCTTTGGGGATAGACGTTAAAATGACCATTGACGATATACGCAAGGAGTTTGTAAACGAGGTAGAGAACGGTAAGGTGCGCGCCGCTATTGAAACACTGGGCGACGCGCGGTTCAAAATGTTTGACGCTCTTATTGAAACCGATAAATTTGCATTTATTGCCGTTGGCAGACCCGAAAGCGCAGGCTGTTACTGTAAAATCAATGCATATCTTAAAGAGGTTATATCTGTTCTGTCCGCAGATTTTGATTACGTTGTAATAGACGGCGAGGCGGGAATTGAGCAGATTAACCGAAGGGTAATGGAAAAGGTAACGCATTTAATTTTAGTGACGGATGCGAGCAAAAAGGGCTGCGGAGTAATTAAAACCGTCAAAGAGGTTGCGGACAGCCTTGTTATGTATGAAAAAACAGGCGCAATTGTTAACAGAATTCCGGACAAAAGTATTATACCACTTATAAATACGGGGGACATTCCCGTGCTGTCCTACATTATGTCAGATAAAAATTTGGCGTCATTTGATATTGAGGGCAAAAACATTCTGGAGCTACCGAGCGCTTCGCCGATTGTATGCGGTGTACGCACAGCGCTTGAAAATTTAGGCGTTCTATAATAAAGGGGAAGGCTATGAAGGATTTAAAACATCTCATTTATTTTGAGAATTTATTACAGGAAGCTAAAAATGAGCTTGTAGACAAGGCTATTGCCGACGGCAAAAAGGCAGTGGCATACACCTGCTACCATATTCCCGAGGTTTTGCTCAATGTTGATAACTGCTTTTCGGTTCGCCTTCGAGCGCCGCGAACAGGCTCAATGGACATTGCGACGTATTATATGAGTTCTTACCTTTGCGGATATTCAAAGGCTTTGCTGGAACGCGGAATTGAAGGCGGCTACAACTTTCTTTCAGCGCTTATTGGCTCGGAATCCTGCTCCGAAATGAACAGAACATATGAGCATTTTGAAATTCTTAACCTTGTTGCCAATGACAAGTTTTTTGTATCTATTGCCGACATTCCTTTTAAAATCGAGCCGCACACGGTGAAGCACTATGTAAACCAAATGCAAACTAAGGTGCTTGACAGGCTTTATGAGGTTTACGGAGTTGATATAAGCGAAAGCTCTCTTCGCAAAGCGGTTGAGGAGCATAATGAGATTTGCAGGCTTATAACCGAAATCGGCGAATACAGAAAAGAAGAAAATCCGAGAATTACGGGCTACGAATTTCACGTACTGAACCTTATTACATATTGCTGTCCTAAGTATTTAATTATCGACAAGCTTCGTGAAACAGCCGAGGAGCTTAAAACAAGGGTTCCCGACGAAAAGAAAAATTACAGGGCGAAGGTGGTTGTTGTCGGCTCAGAAATGGACGACCCCGATTTTACAAAGCTTATTGAGGAGTCGGGCGCTTTGGTAGTTGCCGACCGCTATTGCTTCGGCTCTCTTCCCGGGCGTGAGGAGATACGCCTTACCGATGAGCATAACGTGCTTGAACAGATTGTTCTTCACTATATGAAAACCTGCCAGTGTCCGAGATATATGTCGCAGGATAAAGTACGAGGCAGAAAAGAATACGTTAAACAGCTTGTAAATGACTATCACGCTGACGGCGTAATTTATGAGCAGATTAAATTCTGCGAGTATTGGGGCTATGAACGCGCGCTTGCCTCTCACATTATGACAAATGAGTTCGGAATTCCGTCCGTAACGGTCGACAGGCAGTACACTGCCAACGCCTCAGGACAGCTCAGAACACGCGTTCAGGCTTTTGTTGAAAGTCTTGAAATCAAGAAAATTCAAAAAGCTTAGGGGGCGGAATAATGGGCTTTTGGGTTAACGAGCCGAAAAATCTCGGCAAGCTTCATAAAGATAAAACAGGAATTTTAAAGCACCGCGAATGGAGAGGCCTTAGGGACACGATGTACGATTATTACCGCTGGCTTATCACGTGGAAAAATATAATCGTAATGACGCTCAAGGCTCCTGTTTCAACGGTTAAGGGGCTTTGGAATTATCGCTGGATGGCGTCCTATCTTTCAGCTCCCGCTTGGGTTGACAGACACACTGAGGGTCTTCGCGGCACGCATCTTCGTATTGCACATCTTCATTTTAACGGGCTTGTTCAGCCAACAACGGATTTAATCCGTTATCTGCTTTCAAATGATAAGCATTTCCACAAAAAGTCTAAAATGGACGACAGGACAATACTTGTTGACGAGATTTTTTCCTCTGAGCTTACAGCGGGCTTCCCGGGACTTCATGACGTTCACGTTTCTACTATTCCGATTTTCTTAACGTCAATGGTCGACCAAAACATAACGCCTCATTACCTTGATATTACCGAAAGCTACGGCGTTCCCGCAGATGTTTGCCCGTTGCCCTCTGCTGAGGCGGGCGTTGCAATAAACGACGACTATCCGCTTTTCGGCAAATGCGCGCTTACGTGTAATATGCCCTGTGACGGCTCGGTTATCAATTCAAGCTTTGTTGACAGACGTTTTAATATTCCGACTCACCCGATAAATGTTCCGCTTCGCTACAACGGTGAGGATGCGCAGGAATATGCCGTTGAAGAGGTTAAATCTGCAATAAGATTTATCGAAGAGCAGACAGGCGTTAAATTCAGCTGGGACGCATTTTCTTCGGCTATGGAAAGGTACAACCTTCAGCTTGATTACGAAATGCAGAAATGGGATATAAACAAAACCGACTATCCGCAAATGACGGGCGCAACCTTTTGGCTTTACAGGCTTTTCTATTTTCACATTTCAGGCGGAATGAACACGCTTTATCCAAAAACCGACAAAAAGGTTAATAAGCTTATGATGAAGGGCTTCCGAAAGAAAGAAAAGGTTTCAAAGGAAATGCGCCACAGAGCTATTGTCTGGTCCTGTCCCGCGAACTATTACACAAGCCTTGCAAACTGGCTTGAAAACTGTTGGGGAATTAATGTTGTTATGGATATGGAAACAATGATTTCCTACATAAAATATGACACGTCAGATGAAGAAAAGGCGCTTGCAACTTATGCGAAAACTCTTCAGCGAACAACAATGAGAAAGCACACCAAGGGCGGTTATCAAAATGTTGTTGATGAGCTTTGGCGAATAGTTGACGAGTTTAATGCGGATATGGTTATTATGTATGACCAGATTTCCTGTAAGGGTATGGACGGTCTTGTGGGTATATTTGACGACCAGGCAAGAGAACGGGATATAAGCTTTATCTGGGTTCCGCAGGACCTTATGGACCCGAGAACAATTTCACGCCGTGATATGCGTGAGCAGATAAACAAATATATGACAACGGTTCTCGGCGAAGAGCCTGTTGACCCCACTCTTGTTGATTTTGATGATACAATGGCTTGGTAAAGGAGAAAAACTAATGAAATATTTCGGCGGATGCGACGTAGGCTCCACCTACGCAAAATGTGTAATTCTTGATGAAAACGGCAAAATGGTTGCCGATGCGACAGTAAGAAGTAAAATAAATCCTGTTAAAAGCGCGGAATTGGCGCTTGGCGAGGCAATTGAAAAGGTTGCGGAGCTTAATTCTGCTGAGCAGCTTTCATATCTTATAGGCACAGGCTACGGCAGAAATAAAGTTCCCTTTGCCGATGAAAATATCTCGGAAATAAGCTGTCATGCAATGGGCGTTCACGTTACAAATCCTGAGGTTAAGGCGATTATCGACATTGGCGGTCAGGACGTTAAGGGCATTGCAATTGATAAGGACGGTACAGTAAAAAATTTCGCAATGAATGACAAATGCGCCGCAGGCACAGGCAGATTTTTTGAGGCTATGGCAAACGCCTTTGAAATGAGTCTTCCCGAATTCTGCAAGCTTTCCCTTGAAGCAAAAAATACAATCCCGATAACAGCGCAGTGTACTGTTTTTGCCGAAAGCGAGGTTATTTCTCTTGTCGGCGAGGGCAAGCCTATGGATGAAATTGCTGCGGGAATTCAGCTTGCAGTTGCAAAACGCTGTTTTGTAATGGCAAAGAAGGCAGGCGCAACAGACAGCATTACGCTTACGGGCGGATGCGCTAAAAACGAGGGCCTTAAAAGAGCAATTGAAAAGGTATTGAAAATTAAAGTTGTTGACCTTGCAATTGACCCTCAGCTTATGGGCGCTCTCGGCGCCGCCGAATACGCAAGGCAGAAAGGGCTTTCAAAATGATTAAGGCATTGATTATAATTGCAATTGTACTTTTGTGCTTATTTGCGCTTACGTTTATTATTTATTTCTTTAATCTTGATATGAAGCTTGTCCGCTTTGTTTATGATAAGCTCGGCAAGCATTATGACAATCTTGAAAAGGACAGAAAGCTTTAATGAGGTTCTTTGATAAGCAAATCGGCGAATTTCAGCGTGAAATCGACGGTAAAGGCAAATCTGTTTTTGCATTTCACGGAAAGCTCTGGGAGGATGTCGGAAGAAACGAAATTGTTATGCAGCGCGAAGCGGCTTTTGAGCTTCACGGCACAGGCTTTGAGCTGTTTACATCCGATAAACTCGGAAAAGATGAAATAATTGTTGTCGGAGAAGACCTGAAAGACCTCAAAAACGGTACGTTATTTGCCCGCGTAAGTCTTATAGAGCTTGACTCGGTTTCAGACGAGCAAACAGCGCATGATACTGTTAAAAAAATTGAGTATATTAAATATCATTATTTCCCGAAGGGATATATGGTACGTACTAATTCGCTGAGCAGTGAAGAAAACGTAAGAGTTTCAAAAAAAGCGGTAAAAGAGGGGATTTCTTTTGAAAAGGCAGGCAGTCTGCTTATTTCAAAATATAAGGAAAATTCCGCAGTAAAAGCAGTTAAGCTGTTCTTTATTACAGACAAAACAGTGAATTATACCGCGCTTAATTCACTGTCTGAGAAAAGCCGTGAAATTACATCGGCTCTTGACCGTGTAATAAGGAATCTAAATTTGGACTGTGATACCTGCAAGCTTAAAGCAATATGCGATGAGGTTGAGGGTATGAAGGAGCTGCATTTTAAAAATGCAGGAAAGTAAAAAACTTGCAGGAGTGGTATCTTGGAATTTTTAACGAAGGAATATACGTTCCCGTCAGCGTCAGGGCTTTGCGACATTTATGCTCAAAGTGCCGCGCCGATTGATTACGGTCAAATAAAGGGCGTAGTTCAGATTTCACACGGAATGGCAGAATATTCTAACAGATACGCGCGTTTTGCGCTGGAGCTTTGTAAAAACGGATACGCCGTGTTCATAAGCGACCATGTCGGGCATGGGTCTTCTGTTGCGGAAAGGGATATGCTCGGCTATTTCGGAGAAAACGGTGAAGAAGCGTTCGTTGAGGATATGAAAACCCTCACGGATATTATAAAGAGCGAATATAATGATTTACCGCTGTATTTGCTCGGACACGGAATGGGTTCTCTTATTGCGCGGAAATATACTGCAAAATACGGCTATTTGCTTGACGGCGTGATTTATACCGGCACAAGCGGTCAGAACCCTGCTTTGAGCATAGGAATTCAGCTTGCCAATACGCTTATAAAGCAGAACGGACCTTATTATCGTTCCGAGCTTCTTGATACAATAGCTTTCGGCACATATAACAGAAAAACGGAGAAAAGAACCGAATGTGACTGGGTTTCGAGAGATGCTAAAGAGGTTGACAAGTTTATTGCAGATGACCTTTGCGGTTACAAATATACCGTCAGCGGAATGAAAACGCTTTTCCTGACGCTTAAAGCTGTTTCTACAAGGCGATGGTACAATTCCGTACCCTTGAGTATGCCGATTTTACTTATGTCAGGTTCAATGGACCCAATAGGCGATTATTCAAAAGGAGTTAATGAGGTTTACAAGACCCTCAAGAAAACAGGGCATAAATATGTAACTCTCAAGCTTTATGAGGGCGCACGGCACGAAATTCTTAATGAGATAAATCGTAAAGAGGTTTTTGGAGATATAATCGAATGGCTTAACGGACTGAATGAAAAAGCGGATGAATAATGCGGATTTTTACCGAAAATCTGCTTTAATCAATATAATTTTTTTACAGGGGAGTGTTTTTGTGGCAACATCAATCAATTATATTAAAAAATACGGCGACCGTGATTTTGCGGAAATTCCTTTTAACGATGTAGATAATATCGCGCTTTGCGAAATTCTCTATATGCCGTTTGAAAAGGTTGTATCGGACAGCTTTAATGATGAGCCTGTTCCGTTTTCAGAAGCCTGCCGAAAGCTGTTTGCTTATAACGGTAACCGCCATGTAGCTCCGGGACTTATTCTGATGAAAAAAATCAGCGTTAAAATGATGGCCATGGCAGATACCGAGCGATTTGCCTCAATGAAGGTTGTTGGCTGTAAATGCGCTTTTGACGTTGAACCTCCGCTTCAGTTCGGCGCAATGACCTTTTTGCTTCCCGACGGAACGGCTGTTGTTGTATTCAGAGGCACTGACGATTCCCTTATCGGCTGGCAGGAGGATTTGAATCTCTATACAAGAAAAGGAATACCGTCACACGCTTTGGCAGTGGAATATCTTGAAAATGTTGCAAAGCATTATGACGGCGATATAATTATATGCGGTCATTCAAAGGGCGGCAATATTGCTCTTTACAGCGCCGTTAAATGCTGTGAAAACACAAGGCAGAGAATTGTTCGGCTTTATAATAATGACGGTCCGGGTTTTGTAACCGACGATTTAACAACAAGCTCGGAATACAGGGAAATTCTCCCCAATTACCGTCATTTTGTTCCGGCAAATTCATTTATCGGAATGCTTTTGGTACACGATAACGACTTTAAGGCGGTTAGGTGCAAGCATTTTCTCGGATTTATTCAGCATGACCTTTCTTTGTGGAAAACAAAAGGTACGGAAATTTATTTCAGAGATGACATTTCAAGACTTGCAAAACTGACTGATGAGTTTTTAAAACAGGTGATTTACCGTGTTACAGACGATGAGGGAAGGCTTATTGACAAATGGTTCACCGAGCTGATAAAAGGCATAGGTCAGGACGGACTTATGAACGTCTCACGTAATTTGGTAAGCTCGGTCAAAGGCGCTGTTAAGGTTTGTAAGGATACTGACGGGGAAACAAAGGCTGCGTTTGACAGCTTTCTCGGCGGACTCGGCAAAGTGGCTGTTAATTCTGTGAAATTTGTAGTAAGAAATGCGGAAAACGCCGCAGAAAACGGTCTTGAGAAAATTGCTGAAGCAGTTCTTGCGTAGTTTTATGTAATAAAATATCAAAAAAAGGGCGTTGCGATTTGCAACACCCTTTTTTGATATTTAACGGTATTTTATTCTTTAATTTCAACCTTTACTTGCTCAAAGGTTTCCTCAATTTCCTTTTCGGGAGCTTTTGTGAGAAGGCTTACAACAACAATTGCGATAAGACCTACAATGAATGCGGGGAGAAGCTCGTAAATGTTAAGGATTGTGTCCGCAAACTGAACACGTACAACGAATTTCCATACAAATACCGTTACGCCACCTGCAACCATACCTGCAATTGCGCCCCATTTGTTTGCGCGCTTCCAGAAAAGAGCCGCAAGAACAACAGGACCGAATGCTGCGCCGAAGCCTGCCCATGCGAATGAAACGATGCGGAAAACCGAGCTGTCAGGGTTACGCGCAAGGAATACTGCGATAATTGAAATAACAATAACCGAAAATCTTGCAAGAAGCATTGACTTTTTCTGAGAAAGCTTAACTCCGAAAGCTTCCTGAACCAAATTCTGCGAAACGGCAGAAGCGGCGGCAAGAAGCTGTGAGTCCGCTGTAGACATTGTCGAAGCAAGAATACCTGCAAGAATAATACCGCCTACAAATGCGGGAACATAACCGTAGCTTGAAATAACCTTTGCAATGTCAACAATAATTGTTTCAGCGGCAGAGCTGCTTGCGTAAGTCGGAATGATGCCCGATTTCATAAGAGAATATCCTACAACGCCGATAACAACTGAAACGCCCATTGAAATTGTTACCCAAACCGAGGCAACACGGCGTGAGGTCTTTAATTTATTTTTATCCTCAATAGCCATAAATCTGAGAAGAATATGGGGCATACCAAAGTAACCGAGACCCCATGCAAGCGTTGATGCAACAGGTAATGCGCCGTAGCTGCCCGTTGTACCGCTTGCCACGTCAAAACCCTTGAACAAATCAAGGTAGCCTGAAAGGCTCTGAACATTAGCAAAAACATTTCCGAAGCCCTTTGCGGCGCCCTCGCCGAAGCCGATAACAACGAAAAGCGCTATTGTCATAATAATGCTCTGAATAAAGTCGGTTGTTGATGCGGCAAGGAAACCGCCGAGAGTGCAGTAAACAATAATAACAATTGCGCTGATAATCATTGCGGTTATGTAATCCATACCGAACAGAGCCGAGAAAAGCTTACCGCAGGCTGAAAATCCCGAGGCGGTGTAGGGGATAAAGAATATTATAATAAATACAGCCGCAACGGTGGTAAGAACTTTGGATTTGTCGCCGAATCTCTTTGTAAAGAAATCGGGAATTGTAAATGCGTCAATTTTCTGGCTGTAAACACGAAGTCTTTTTGCAACGATAAGCCAGTTTACGTATGTACCTACGGCAAGACCGATAGCCGTCCACGAGGCCTCGGCAAGACCTCCCATTAAAGCAACGGCAGGCAGTCCCATTAAAAGCCAGCCGCTCATATCAGACGCCTCTGCACTCATTGCGGTTACAAGAGGACCTAATTTTCTGCCTGCAAGGAAAAAGTCGCCGGAGCTTTTGTTTTTACCTGCAAAGGCAAAGCCGATACTTATCATCATTGCCATATAAAGTACAATGGCAACAAGGATTACAATGCTTGTTGTAGTCATAATCATTCTCCTTCAAAAAAATTACAAAATATAATACCACACTTTTAACAAGAATGGAATAGAGAATAAAGTATAGACTTAATTTAATGAAAAATGAGCCTCAATTCTCAAAATATATTGAAAATAAAGGCTTTTTATGTAGAATTAAGTATAGACTAAAAAATGTGATAAAAATTATTTTAAACTTTTAAGATATTCTTTTTGCTCTTTTGTTATTCTGAAGCTTTCGCAGGATTTCTGTATTGCTTTTTTGTGCGTCCACGGGTCAAGTCTGCGCTCTTCAATAATTTTTACGGCGTCGTCCCACTGCTTTGCAAGCGCGGTAGCAAAAAACCATGCCTGCATCATTTGTATGTAGTATTCATCACTTTTTATATCTGCAATTTTTGAAAAATATGATTTATCAAAATCACTGTCTAAAAAATGGCACATAACCATTCCCATTCCGAAACGTTTTGTGTAAACCTTTTCGGAGCAGAGCCATTTATCAATATCATTTTTCAATTTATCGCGGTTTTTGGCAAAGGCTTTCGGCTTTAGAAGGTCGCAGGTTGCCCAGTTATCCACACAGGGCAAAAAAGCGTTTATATATTCAACGGATTTTTCGTAGTCCTTACATTCTGCAATAATAAATCCGTGAAGATTGTTTTCGTCATAGTATTTGTGGGGCAAATCCGACAAAAATCCGTCAATGTCAGCCCTTTTGCAGTATTCCTTTGCAAGCTTTTTTATAACGGGAGTGCGCACGCCGATTATTCTTTCCGACGGAATATTTGGAATAAGCTTTGCCTGAAATCGCTTATAGTCCTCGTCTGCATTTTCAAAAAGGTTGTTTCTGATTTCGTCTGTTATCATATTTTCTCCTGATAAAAATGTAACGGCGGGAGCAAATTCTCCGCTCCCGCCTCGTTCGTTGCTTTTAAATCTTTGATTTAAAGATGTCCACCTGACATCCGCAACCCCGCCCTACTTTTACTGATTACAATTTGATTCGTGTTTCTCTGCACATTCTGCACAATTCCCGTTACAGCCGAATTTTTTTTTGCCTTCGGGCGTGTCACGGTAATACTGAGTATGAGTGTCCTTGTGCTGTGTCGAATTCCAAATTTCTTCTGCTTTCGGCGCCCAGGCGGCTGCATAGCAATCGCATTTTGAGCAAAGCTCGTCAGCGGATTCGGGAATGATTAAATCAGTGGATTTTGCGCCTGACTGCGATACAATTTTCCTTAATATATCAGGATTTTCAAGCATTGGACAGGGGCGTAAATGATTGTCGTTAAAGGGCTGATTTTTATAATATGCCGTGAACAGCGGAGAACGAAGAGCCTCAAGCAGCGTGTGCGTGCGGATGTTTGCGTCAGAATAGTGAATGAAAACGCACGGCTCAATGTCGCCTGCGGAGTTGATGTGGAAATAGTTTCTGCCGCCGGCAATACAGCCGCCCACATATTCCGCGTCGTTCTGGAAATCCATAACGAAAATCGGGTTGCCCGTCTTGCTGTTCCTCGTTTCCCTGAGCCATTTATACATTCTTTCACGCTGAGAGGGAGTGGGAATAAGCTCGGCGTCAGCATCGTGACCGATGGGCATATAGTTGAAATAAAGAGCGTATTTTGCCCCTTCGTCTATAAGCATTTTCATAAATGCTGTGTCAGTAACCGCCTCAATATTTTTGCTCGTGTAGCAGATTGAAACGCCGAAAAGACATTTGTTTTCTTTAAGCAGCTTCATAGCGTCCATTGTGCGTTTATAAGCGCCCTCGCCTCTGCGCCAGTCGTTTGTTTCCTCACTGCCCTCAATGCTGAGCGCTAATGAGATATTACCCGCTTCTTTCATATCGTCACAGAATTTTTGGTCAACAAGCGTGGCGTTGGTATAAATTACGAATACGCAGTCCTTGTTGTTCTTTGCAAGCTCAACAATGTCCGTTTTGCGTACAAGCGGTTCGCCGCCCGTAAGCATATAAAAGTGCGTTCCCAATTCCTTGCCCTGCGACACAATAGACTGCATTTCTTCATTTGAAAGGTTGTGCTTGTGACCGTATTCCGCCGCCCAGCACCCCTTGCATTTAAGGTTGCAGGCGCTCGTCGGGTCAAAAAGAATAATGAAAGGAATATTGCACTTGTATTTTTCACGGTTTTCACGCACAGCCTTTGTACCGTAAAGACCTGCGTCAACGCCGAAGGACACAAGCATCTGCTTGAAAACTCCTCGGTCAATATCCTTTATTAAGCTTAAAGCATACTGAGTCCAGATGTTGTCAGGGTCTTTAGCCGCGTCCTGAAACTTCTTAAAGTTCTCGGGCGGGAAAATCTTATTGAAAATAGGCTCAATTTTATAAGACATCTTAACAAGGTTGCCCTGCGGGTCCTTGTCAATGTATTTGAGCATTTTGTCAAGCAAAAGCTCGATACCCTTTTTCTGCATATTGTAAGTAAAATTCATATCTTCACCTAATAAAAAACGCTATTTAAATTATTTTAGAGGAAAAAGAGAGTAAAGTCAACAATATTTTAGACCTTTTAATTATTTTTCATACATATTTTGAGTATTTTGTCACATACAGGTAAAAATAATATCTGAAAAATCAAAAATACAGTAGAAAAAAATTACAGTATATGGTAAAATAACCGATAATACTATTTTTAATTTATATTCTGTGTTATATTAAGGTGAAAAGGATGAGTAATGTAAAATATAACGAAACAGCAGACGGAATAAGGCTGCTTTGCGTTAATACGGGGAAGTTCAAGACGAATTTTATCAGCATTGACCTGTTTGCGCCTATCGGGGAGGATTTGCCTGCGCAGTATGTTTTGTGCAGTCTGTTGGCGCATACATCGCGTGATTATCCGACCTTTAAGAGCTTTAATTCTAAGGTTGAAGGTCTTTACGGCGCGTCATTTGATTCGGGAATTGGCAGTTACGGTGACAATGTACGCCTCTCTTTCTGCTTGGAGCTGCCCGACGACCGCTTTGCCCTTTACAAAGACACTCCGTCAGAGGAAGCTGTCGATTTCCTTATAAATATTCTTTTAAATCCGCTTTGCAAAAACGGAAGGTTTGATGAAGAGGCGGCAAAGCGTGAAATCCGTTTTACCTTGGAGGATTTAGAAGCAAAGAAGAATGACAAGAGAGCCTATGCGCTGTCACGTCTTAAGCAGCTTATGTGCGAGGGAGAAAAGTACGGAGTTGACAGTGAATGGCTCGAAAACGGCGTTCGCGATGTAACTTCGGAAAGGCTCTTTGAGGCTTATAAAAATTTACTGAGTACAGCGCAGATTGCGGTAACAGCCTGCGGCACATTAAGTCAGGATATGCTTTGTGAGAAAATTACCGCCTTTGCAAATAATATAGAAAACAGAAAGCCTGTGAAATTAACCTCGGAATTTGTTACAGGCGCCGGTGAAATCCGTTATTTCAGCGAGTCGATGAAAATGATGAATCAGGCAAAGCTTGTAATAGGATTTCGAAGCGGAATGGAAAACGATACGGACAGCTACTACGCTTACAGAATAATGACAGACGTTTTCGGCGGAGGACCGTATTCACGCCTTTTCACAAATGTGCGTGAAAAATTGAGCCTTTGCTATTACTGCGGCGCAAGGCTCATAAGGCAAAAGGGCATAATTTTTGTGCAGAGCGGTATTGAGAAGAAAAATTACAATAAGGCGTTAGACGAAATTTTAAATCAGCTTGCAGTTATGAAAAACGGAGAATTTACCGATGAGGAGCTGGAGTCCTCAAAAAAAGCGCTCGCAGACGCTTACTGCGGAGTAGAGGACAGCCCTATGGGAGTTTGCACGTATTACGCCTCCCAATGCTTTGCCGATGAAATAATCAGCGGCGAAGAAGAGGCTCAGGCTTTTTCAGCAGTTACGAGAGAGGACGTAATAAAATGCGCGCAAAAAACGGCGGCAGACAGCGTTTATCTTCTCAGCGGGGAGGAAAACGATGAATAATATCAAAGAAATCAAGAATGAGATTTTAAATGAAAAATATTATGAGATAGACCATTCGTCAGGGCTTAAAATTTTTGTCTATCCGAAGGAAAATTATTCTTCCTGCTATGCAATTTTCGGCACAAAATACGGTTCAACGGACAACTGCTTCAAGGCAGGTAAAAACGGTGAATATATTACCGTTCCCGAGGGAATTGCGCATTTTCTTGAACACAAACTGTTTGAAAGCGAGGAGAGAGGCGCGTTTGAAAGATATTCCGAAACAGGCGCTTCGGCAAACGCTTATACTTCTTTTGACAAGACCTGCTATCTTTTCTCCTGCACGGGTAATTTTTCAGCATCCCTTGAAATATTGCTTGACTTTGTGACAAGTCCGTATTTTACTCCCGAAACCGTCAGTAAAGAGCAGGGAATAATAGGTCAGGAAATAAAAATGACTAATGACGAGCCGTCCTGGGCGTCGCTCTTCACTCTTTTAAAGGCAATGTATAAAACCCATCCCGTAAGCATTGACATTGCAGGTACAGTGCAGTCAATAAGCGAAATTACGGCTGACCTTTTGTACGAGTGTTATAACGCTTTTTATAATCTTAACAATATGGCGTTGGCTGTGGCAGGAAATGTCACTGTAGAAGAGGTTTTGGCTGTTGCGGATAAAATTTTGAAGCCGTCTGAGGAAAAGCAGATAGAACGTAAATTTGAAAATGAACCCAAAGAGGTTGTAAGCCGTTACGCAGAAAAACACCTTGATGTGTCAAGACCCTTGTTCGCAATAGGCTATAAGGAAGATGTGGGAAATACGCGCAGAACATTAAAGCAGACCTTAGAGAGCGAAATAATGCTTGACATAATCGCAGGCAAAACATCTGCCCTTTACGAAAAAATGATGGAAAGCGGTCTTGTTAACACAACCTTTTATTCTGAATATTTTGAAGGGCTGGGCTACGGCGCTCACATTTTCTCAGGTGAGAGCGAAAATCCGGAAGAGGTAAGACGCAGAATTGACGAAGAAATTTTACGCTTGCAGTCAGAAGGCATAGACAGGCGCGAATTTGAGCGGATTAAGAAAAAGCATTACGGCAAATTTATTATGGGCTTTGACGATGTTGACGCTGTGGCAAATTTTCTTATAAACGATTATTTCAACGGCGACGCTTCCTTTGACGGTCTGGCGGTTCTTGAAAGTATTACGGTTGAGGATATAAACAGAAGATTAAATGAGGCTATTGACGTAAATAATTCTTCAATGTCCGTTATTAAAGCGGAATGAAAGGAGCAAAATATGCGGTTTTTGTCTGACTATACAGCAGTTGAATTTCCTGCGTTGGACTGGAAATTTGACGTTTATGCAAATCTTGTGGAATTTACAATTCCCGGGTGGGACATTGATGTTACAATAAAATTCTACGGTGTAATTATTGCATTCGGCTTCATTCTCGCCGTACTTTTCGGCGGAAGAATGGCGTACAAATGGAAAATGGATTTAAACAAAATGCTTGATGTTCTTTTGTACGGCACGGTTGCGGGAATCATCGGAGCGCGCCTTTATTATGTGGCGTTTGAATGGGACAGCTATAAGGACAATTTGCTCTCAATTTTCAAAATTTGGGAGGGCGGTCTTGCAATTTACGGCGGAATAATCGGAGGAATACTGGCGGCATATTTTGTCTGCAAAAAGAACGGATTAAATTTTTTAAAGCTGCTTGATTTATTCGGAATGAGCGTGCTTATCGGTCAGGGAATAGGCCGTTGGGGAAACTTTACAAATCAGGAGGCGTTCGGTACAAACACCGACTTGCCTTGGGGTATGTGGAGCGAAAAGGTTGCGGATTATATCAATGCAAATTATGCAGCTTTGTCAGCAAACGGAATTGATATGGAAGCTTCTAAGCCCGTTCACCCGACATTTCTTTATGAGTCTGTTTGGTGTCTGCTCGGATTTTTAATCCTTTACATAGTTTGTAAAAGATTCAGAAAATTTGACGGTCAGTTAATACTCGGCTACGGTGTGATTTACGGATTGGAACGAACAGTGGTCGAGGGGCTTAGGACAGACAGCCTTTACATTGCAAATACAAATATTCGCGTATCGCAGGCGCTTTCACTTGTAATTGCCGTTTTGTGTCTTACAATAACAATTGTAAAGTTTGTTCAAATTCACAGAAGAAATGTGTATAAGGTTAATGAATATAAGGAGAAGAAAAATGCAGATAATTGACGGAAAAGCAGTTTCGGCAGCGGTTCGCGAACGCATAACAAATGAGGTTGCAAGCCTTAGAAAAAACGGAAAGGAAACAGGCCTTGCAGTTATTATTGTGGGCAATGACCCTGCCTCAAAGGTTTATGTTAACAACAAGAAAAAGGGCTGTGCGGAGGTCGGAATAAATTCCTATGAATATGCACTCCCCGAAGAAACAACAACGGAAGAGCTTTTAGAGCTTATAAATAAACTTAATGGGGACAGTAGGGTTGACGGTATTCTCTGTCAGCTTCCGTTGCCGAAGCATATTGATGAGAAAACCGTAATAAATTCAATAGCACCCAAAAAGGATGTTGACGCTTTTCATCCTGTAAATACGGGACATATTATGATAGGCGACCACTCGTTTTTGCCATGCACGCCCGCAGGAATTATCGAGATGCTGAAATTCTACAACATTGAAATCTGCGGAAAAGAGTGTGTCGTAATAGGCAGAAGCAACATTGTGGGCAAGCCAATGGCAATGCTTTTATTGCAAAACAGCGGAACAGTGACAGTTTGCCATTCAAAGACTCAAAATCTTGCCGAGGTCTGCCGCCGTGCGGATATTCTTGTTGCGGCTGTAGGTAAGGCGAATTTCGTAACAGCCGATATGGTAAAGGACGGGGCTGTTGTAATTGATGTGGGTATGAACAGAAATGCTGAGGGCAAGCTTTGCGGCGATGTGGATTTTGAGAGAGTAAAGGACAAATGCTCGTTCATAACTCCCGTTCCGGGAGGCGTAGGGCCAATGACTATTACAATGCTTCTTAACAACACTCTAACTGCGTCTAAAAATAATAAGTAAAAAGCAACAGGACCGCATTTGCGGTCCTGTTTTGGTAGGATATAATATAAATTATTCTGTTTGGGCATAGCGAAGGTGAGGGTGTCCTGTGGACATCTTGGGACGATGTGGCATCGTCCCCTACTTGTAGGGTGCGCCGACCTCGGCGCACCGTGGCGATAAGTGCTATTGATAACGTATTTTATTTCGGACAGCCGGGTCGGCTGTCCCTACACGGCAAGTGAGAATGAAGGGGAACCGCTTTAGCGGTGGATGAGATGTTATAGGTTATAATGCTACTTAAAACTCTTTCGGAAAATAAGCGTTTGAATATGCTTTATAGCCGAATGTGTCGGTAATTACTATTCTGAAATATTTTTCGTTTTTCTTTATTTTAAAGGTCGCCTCGTTAATGCACTTTCCGTCCTCGGCATTTTTAATTTGGCAGTCACGGGAACAGGGAATATAGGCAATGGAGCGTACATCGCCTGTTTTGATATGTACCTCACCGTTTTCATATGTTATGCCGTGAAATTCGGGACCTGTGTGCCGATATGTACCCGTTGAGGAATAAAACATTCCTTTTTTGAGAGCGGCGGTAACATCTCTGTAATTAAGTGACGGCGAAGCAATCATAATATATCCGCCGTAGGAGTCGCAGTCAGGTGAGGAATCGGGAAAAAGATTGTGATTATCGTCAGTTGAAATGCAGAAGAGCTTTTCGCCGTTTCTCAGCATATCGTCATAAGCGTGACCGTTGTCATCGTCATAGCCGCAAACAACACAGCCGTAATTGGTGATTTCCATAGCGTCTGCATTTTTGTACCGTGTATATTGCGGATAAGACTCAAGACTCCAAGTGGGGTGGTTGTAGGTTACGAAAAATCCGTGTTCTTTACCTGTTTTGATTAACTTGTTTACTCCGTGACCCGTGTATTTTCTGAAAAGCAGACTTGTCTTTTTGTTGATATTTACATATTTTGCATTTTCCTTTGCGTTGCCCCAAAGGTGCGCTTTGCTGAAGCAGACTTCTTCGGTGTTATCAGGCTCAAGAGCTACAAAGCACAGGTGACAGGTTTTGCCGCCTGTTCCGCACGCCTCAATTTCGTATCCGTTCAGCATAAGAAATTCACTGTCGGAAAGCTCGCTGTGCGGAATAAAAACCTCATGGTCTGTAATTGAGAGGATGCTGTACCCGTGTGCCTTGTAATCCTCCTTTAACTGCTCGGGGGATTTAGCACCGTCGGAAATTGTTGAGTGGCAGTGTAGGTTAGCCTTGTAATATTTTAATTTTTCATTTTGTTCGGGAAGTAAAATTTTCTTCATTTTTATCACCGAATTTATTTTATCAAACTTTTATTTAGCGGTCAATAGCTGTAAGGAGGATTTACGCTTTATGATTTACGAAAACTGGATGAGCTTCATAAAGGATGAAGCAAAGCTGACGCAAATTGTCATACCCGGAGCGCACAATGCAGGCAGCTACGGAATGAAAAAAATGGCTGAGTGTCAGAAGGACGGCTTGCGGAAACAGTTTGAATTCGGCATAAGGCAATTCTGCCTGAGACTCAGTGAGGGTAAAAACGGCGAAATTTTTCTTGCTCACGGAGTGACAAAGGGCGATTTATTTGAAAACGCTCTTAAGGATATTAAAGAAATTCTTGAAAATTATCCGACTGAAATATTGCTCCTTGATATAAGAGAATATCAGCCGCAAAAATTCGGACCGATAACGCTGAAATATAAAGCAGACCCCGAAAAAGTGAATGCACTGCTGAAAAAGTATATAAATCCCGAAGAATATGCTTATTACGATTTTGACAAAATAGGCGATGTTACAATCGGGGACATAAGAAATGCAGGTAAGCGGTTTATTCTCATAAATGAGGCGCAAAGCTACCGCTTCAGCAAGCCCTGCGAGCAGATTACACCGTGGGACAGCAAAATAAACGGCATGAAAGCGGAAAATTTTCGTATTCACGCAACAGACTTTTTTGACACCTGCCACACAGAAGGGCTTTATTGGTTTCAGACTCAGCAAACGCCGAATCCCTTTACCGAAATCGGAATTACTCAGCCTTATAAGCTTGATGGGAGTATGCGTCCGTATTTTCACGAAATTATTGACAAAATTGCGGGCAATGAAAATTATCTTTCGCAGGCAAATATTATTGCGGGGGATTTTATGACGAAGGATTATATGAAAAGCGAGCTTATTTTAAGACTGAATCTTCTGAAAAACAATGTTAAAGAGGATTTGAGAGAACTGTATTCGGAGGGACTTAAATGGAACTGACTGTACTCGGGAAATATGGCCCTTACGGTAAGGCGGGAACGGGAGCGGCAAGCGGCTATCTTGTAAAAAATCAAGACGATTATCTCGTTATGGATATGGGCAGCGGAACACTGTCACGCCTTATGGGAATTGCAGATATAAAGAAAATCAAGCACATTTTTATTTCCCACCTGCATTTTGACCACACCAGCGACTTATTGCCGTTTCGCTATCTGCTTGAGGAATTAGACCACACTGTTAATATTTACACTCATAAAGAGGACACACCGTGGTACAAAATTCTTTTTGACCACCCTCAGTTTAATGTGATAAATATTAATGAAAATTCTGAAATAAAAATCGGCAGTATGACGCTGTCATTTTTGAAAATGAATCACACAGTTACGGATTATGCAGTCATAATAAATGGCGAAAAAACGCTTTGCTATACGGGCGATACGGTGTATAATGAAAATATTCCGAAATGCTTTGAGAGGAGCGACTGCGTTCTTGCCGACTGCTCAAAGCCAAAAGGCTTTAAAGGACCGCATATGAACACAGAAAACGCAATTGAGCTGTCAAAAAAATATTATGCAAAAATAATTGCAACGCATTTGTCAGCGGATTTTGACCCGACCGAGGAGTTAAAGACCTACAAAAACATCACAGTTGCAGAGGAATTGAAAACGTATATTCTTTGAAAATAAAGGAGAATAAAAATGAAGCATTACGAAAGTATTATAATTGGGCACATTTCAATGGATAATAACATTGACCATTTAGGAAACAGCGCATTTGTTTGCGGCGGAGCAGTGCTTTATTCGTCAGCGTCTGCGCACGCTTTGGGGCATAGTGTTGCCGCAGTAACACGTCTTGCGGAAAAGGACAGCGAAAGACTTGAACAGTTTACAATCCCGAAAGAGGATATATATGCCGTTTGGTGTGAAAATTCGACTACAATGAAAAATGTTTATTTAACGCCTGACAAGGAGCGGAGAAATTCTTCTTGTCTGTCCGTCGGCACACCGTTTGAGCTTTCCGATATTCCCGACAGAATTTCAGCGGACATATACCATTTTGCAGGACTTGTCTACGGCGATTTCCCGAATGAAATGATTAAAGAATGTGCAAAGAAAGGTAAAATCGCTGTTGACGTGCAAACGTGCCTGCGACACGTAAATACAGACACGGGCGAAATGTACTTTGAGGATTGGGCGGATAAAAAAGAAATGCTGCCGTATATTGACTTTTTAAAGACCGATGCGGCGGAAGCGGAGATTATGACGGGAACGTCAGACAGAGCCGAAGCGGCAAAAATTCTTTACGGATGGGGAGCCAAAGAGGTGCTTATTACCCATAACACAGAGGTTTTGGCTTTTGACGGTGAGAATATTTACACTTGCCCCATAAGAGCGAGAAATTTAAGCGGCAGAACGGGGAGAGGGGACACCACCTTTGCCGCATATATAAATGAAAGGCTTACGAATGACATTCCACATTCGCTTTTGTATGCCACTGCAACGGTTTCTCTGAAAATGGAAACGCCCGGACCGCTCAAAGCGGCGCGAACGGACATTGAAAGCTATATAAAAGAAATTTATCCCGAATTTATTAAATAAGAGGATTTGCTTTATGAAATATTTTATAGTGTCGGACATTCACGGTTCTGCGTTTTACTGTGAAAAAATGCTGAGTGCATTCAAAAATGAAAATGCAGATAAAATAATTTTGCTCGGCGATATTCTGTATCACGGACCGAGAAATGATTTGCCGAAGGAGTATTCTCCTAAAGCTGTAATAAAAATGCTGAGTGAATTTGCCGATAAAATCCTTTGTGTAAGGGGAAACTGCGACGGTGAGGTTGACCAAATGGTATTGCCTTTTCCCATAATGGCGGATTACGGTGTGCTGAGTGAGGGCGGACGGCTTATCTATTTTACTCACGGGCATAATCACAATGTCAATACTCCCTTACCCTTTGCTGAGGGTGATATTCTTCTTCACGGGCATACGCATATCCCTGCGTGGGATACATTCGGAAATGAAAATCTTTATCTGAATCCTGGCTCTGTATCAATCCCGAAAAATAACTCGTCACACGGGTTTATGACCCTCGAAAACGGAGTTTTCACGTGGAAAGATTTAGATGGAAAAGCATATCATGAAATGAAAATATAAGCGCATAAAAAAGCCAAGCGGCAGCAAACCGCTTGGCTTTGTTTTTATGTATAATGGGAACCCCCGGTGAGTGTTTCCCCCGTAAAATGTTTCAACGAAACGTTTTACGCCCTTCCTGCGCTTTTCTAAGAAAAAAGGTTTTGTTTTTTGCAAAGAACGACGGGGACTTAGCCCATCGACCCTATCGCCTTTTATAAAAGGCGGGCGAAAATTTTTATTTTATTTCAGTATGTATCGTAACTTTATCAGGTTCGCAAAATTCTTTTTCAAGAATTATTTCTCCGATTTTGTCTGCCGTGATAACCGAATTGGGCGCTGGGTTTTTAATGCTCTCAATTTCGCCCTTTATTGTTGCAGTTACTTCGCTTCGCTCAAATGAAAGGTCACACCCCTCTGTTTCGCAATCCTCTAAAATAAGCCCCTTACAGTAGCAAAGCGGCTGAGTGCCTATGATTTTACAGCGGATTAAATGTAGATTTTCAGAGTACCAACCGAGGTATTCACCTGTAATTTCGCTGTCCTTAACAGTTACATTTTTGCTGTGCCAGAATGCATCCTTGGTTGTCAGAACGGAGTTTTCTATAACCGCATTTTCAACATATTGGAAAGAGTATTTACCTGTCATATTAAGACTGTCGATTGAAATATTTTTGCATTCAAAGAACGGATATTCCGATATTATCTCGCTGTTTTTGATGTGAATATCGCTGCATTTCCAAAAAAATTCGGGAGAGCTTGCGGTAACGCTGTCAAGGCTTACGCCTTTACACTCCCTGAAGGCTTTAATACCGTTCATTTTGCAGTTTTCGGCGGAAAAGCTGTTGCAGTACCAAATCGCCGCGCGGCAGTTAACAGTCAACTCGCAGTTTTTGATAACTGTGTTCGTATTGTGCCAGAACGGATAACGCAAATTAAAATACGAATTATTAACCGTAATATTTCTGCATTCCTTAAATGCCGACTCACCGTCCGCAGAACCGTCAATTTTACAGAAATTTACTTCTGCGTCTTTGAGAGCGTAAAGCGCTCTTTCTTCATCAAATGTCAAATTATTTATCTTTTGCATAGCTGTTTTTCCTTGTGAGAATTATCTTTTTAAACCGTAGAAACGCTCTGTCTTGCAAGCAAATAGCAGAGTCGGTGCGTGATTGCAGCCGCCTTAAAGGCAGAAAACATCTGCGCTTGGTTATAAATTATATTACAAAATATTTTTATGTCAATAAATAAGTGTTTATTTCGGTTGTATTATCTTGTGGATTATTATATAATTTTAAAAAGCATTAAAAGACAGGCGGTGAAACTTTGATTAAAATTATGTTTGTGTGCCACGGTAATATTTGCCGAAGCCCGATGGCAGAGTTTATTTTTAAAGACCTTGCCGAAAAGTCAGGCGTTTTGCAGAATTTCAGCGTGTCTTCCTCAGCGACAAGTGCTGAAGAGATATGGGGCGACATCGGCAATCCCGTTTATCCTCCCGCAAGGGCTGAGCTCTTGAAGCACGGAATAACCTGTGACGGTAAAAGAGCTGTTCAACTCAGAAAAAGTGACTACGGCAAATACGATTTATTTATCGCAATGGACAGTAGCAATGTCCGTAATATAATGAAAATTTTCGGCTCGGACAGTGACGGAAAAGTACATAAGCTGCTCGAATTTGCAGGCGACGGGGGCGACGTTGCAGACCCGTGGTATTCACGTCGGTTCGACACAGCCTATAACGATATTTTAAAAGGCTGTACCGCGTTGTTGGAGTCTCTGTTAAAAAACAGCGAAAACTAATTTTTTATTGATTTATTTTTGGGTTTATGTTAAACTTAATACTCGAGTTTCAGTAAAATGTAAGGAGAGTTTTTTATGGAAATATCTGCAAAATTGGCAGAGCTGGTTTCAATTCCGAATGACAATATAATTTTTGCGGTTATACTTTTCGTTATCGGAATTTTCTTTATTGTTAAGGGCGGAGACGTTTTTGTTGACGCTGCTACGTGGATTGCCGAGGCAACGGGAATTCCGAAATTCATTATCGGCGCAACCGTTGTAAGCTTTGCGACCACTTTACCTGAGCTTTTGGTTTCTGCAATTGCGGCAACGCAGGGCAAAAACGATATGGCAATCGGCAATGCGGTCGGCTCGGTTACCGCTAATGTAGGGCTTATAATGAGTATTTCAATTCTTTGTATGCCGGCATTGGTCAAACGAAAAGAAGTAGCATTTAAAGGCTTTTTGATGATAGGCGCAGTTGCGGCGCTGTTTATATTCACCCAGAATTTAAGCCTGTCAATTTGGCAGAGCATAATCCTTATAGCAATTTTTGCCGTATTTATGGTGGAAAATATTATTTCGGGCAAAACGGGAATGGATGAGGACGACAAGTCAGACAATCCCGTAATCAACGCAAAATCGCTGTCAACCAATATAGCAAAGTTTCTTATCGGCGCGGCGGGAATTGTTATCGGCGCTGACTTGCTTGTTGACGACGGCACGGTAATTGCAACGCATATCGGCGTTTCCGAAGCGATTATAGGCGTTACGGTTATTGCGGTGGGAACCTCTCTTCCGGAGCTTGTAACAACCGTTACCGCGATTATAAAGAAGCAGTCTGAGCTTTCAATCGGTAACATTATCGGCGCAAATATTATTGACCTTACGCTTATTCTTCCTATTTGCTCGTTTATTACAAAGGGTTCGCTGCCTGTGGGCAAGCAGTCTGCATACCTTGACATTGCAGTTTGTATGGTGGTAATTCTTATTGCAATTATTCCAACGCTTATTTTCAAAAAGCTGAGTCGTTGGCAGGGTGCTTTGATGATTTGTATTTATATAGCTTACGTTGCGGTGCTTGTAACTAATTCTTCAATGCACTATCTTCCGTTTTAGCTGAGTTAAATATAATAGGGCAGGCAGAGGGCTGTGACACTTAACGGGGGATTAGTATGACTGAAAATGAAAGACTGGAGCTGTATACTTCAATAGTTCCGAACGAAAGACAGCTTAAAATACAGCAAATGCCGTTTTACGCATTTATTCATTACGGAATGAATACGTTTACCGGAAGAGAATGGGGAAAGGGAACTGACTCTCCCGAAATATTTAATCCTAAGGCTCAGGATACGGACGAATGGTGCAGAGCAATAAAAAATGCAGGTATGAAGGGTGTTGTTCTGACCTGTAAGCATCATGACGGATTTTGCCTGTGGCAGACCGAAACAACGGAATATTCAATTAAAAACAGTCCTTATAAAAACGGCAGGGGCGATGTTGTTAAAGAAGTTTCCGATTCCTGTAGAAAATACGGTCTGAAATTCGGCGTTTATCTTTCTCCGTGGGACAGAAACAGCAAGCTTTACGGAACAGAGGCATATAACGATTTTTACATTGAACAGCTTACGGAGCTTTTAACAAATTACGGTGAAATTTTTATGCTTTGGCTTGACGGCGCCTGCGGCGCAAAGGCAGACGGAATGCCGAAGCAGAATTATGACTTTGAGCGTATTTGGAAAACTGCGTTGGAGCTTCAGCCGGGCATTGTTATGTCGGGCTGCGCTCCGGACATTCGCTGGGTAGGCAATGAGAGCGGAAAAGCGAGAAAAAGCGAATGGAATGTTGTTCCCAAATTTCAGTACGAGCTTCAGAATATTGCAGACAACTGCCAGCAGGATGATGACTTTAAAAAATTTCAGAAGCGCTGTCAGGATGTTCTTCTTGAGGACATAGGCTCAAGAGAGTTTCTTTCAAAATATGATGAATTTATGTGGTATCCCGCGGAAGTGGATGTGTCTATAAGATTAGGCTGGTTTTACCATTCGCTTCAGTTCTTTTCGGTTAAATCTCTCCGTCGTCTTATGGAAATTTATTACGGCAGTGTGGGCAGTAATTGCCTGCTGATACTGAATATTCCGCCCAACAGAAAGGGAAGATTCGGGAAAAAGGATATTAAACGTCTTGAGGAAATGGGGCATTGGCTGAGAAAAGAAAACGAAAGTGTAATTAAAAGCAGATTTACTGCCGATATGGACAATACGGTTTACAGCATTGAGTTTGACAAACAGTCCGTTGACCGTTTAAGGCTCAGCGAGGATACGACAAAATCACAGCGAGTAGAAGAATTTGAAATACTTTGCGGTGAAAAAAGCGTGTTTAAGGGAACAGTTATAGGATTTTCCAAAATTGCTGTTTTTGACGAGCCGATTGTTACCGACAGGCTGACTTTGGTTATAGGCAAATCCAGAAAGACGCCCTGCTTGAATAAAATTGAGGTTTGTAAAACAGGCGCCTACAGACTGTGACAAAAACAAATAATGTGTCATATAAATACTGTATTATTAACAGAAAAAACGTCAAGCGCATAATTTAAAATTCAATAATAAACAATGTCGGCATATTTTTTATTTATGCACGCTTTTGCGGCTTTATCGACAGTCTGTAAGCACCTGTTTTCAGGTGCTTTTTTTATTTTTCGGTAATCACTTCTTTATGAGCTTGTGATGCAGTTATTTATAAACGTAATTAAATACCGTAAAAAGTGTTTTGTCGAAATACAAGCACAAAACATAGCTTTTGTAGGGAAAAATACATTTTTTGTATCAAATTTTGCATAGTTTTGCATTTAGCATTGACAAGAATATTGCCATACCGAATAATATAAATATATTTTTTATGAAAAAAGTATGTATATCATATTCCAAACCGTATAAAAGGAGATATGAAAAATGGAAAAGGGAATTCAATTTGTGACGAGGGTTATGTCTGTAATGCTTTCATTGGTGTTGGCAGTGCAGTGTGCGCCGATTCAGGTATTTGCCGAAGGCAATAGCAGCGAGATGCCTTCCGATACGGCTGAAGCAGTTGAAAATTATGCTTCAGAGGAAGAACAGAAAGCGGCAATTATTGCTGAAGAGCTTGAAAAGCGGGAGGAAAATGTCAAGCATTTCCGTATGAGCGACGGCACAATGCAGGCGGCGCAGTATGATGTGCCTGTTCATTTTCAGCAAAACGGCAAGTGGGTGGATTATGATAATACCCTTATCGAAACTGACGCCGACGAAGAGGAAAATGAGGGAAAAACTCTTAAAAATAAAGATTTAACCGTTAAAAACTCGGACCTGAACATTCGCATTTCAAAGAAAACCAACGGCAAAAAATTTGTACGCATTGAAAAGGATGGATACAAGCTTTCTTGGTATTATGTCGGCGCGGGCAAGAGTACTGCTGAGATTTCTCAGCAGCAGGATGACGGTGACAGAAGAAGCCTTGAAAAGCTTTCATCATCGGTGTGCTTTAAAAATGTATATAAAAATACGGATTTAGAATATATAATTTCATCCGACGGACTTAAAGAGAATATTATTTTAAATTCGGCGAGTACAAACCGTGAATTTACTGCTGAATATAAGACAGTCGGACTTACACCCGTTCAGATTGACAGTAAGACTATTGAACTGCAAAACGGGGACGGAGAAGCGATATATATACTCACCGCACCCGTTATGATTGATGTCAACGGTGAATTTTCTGACGGTATTACTCTTTCGCTGTCAAATGTTAAAAGCAGTATGTTCACTGTTATAACAACTCTCGACAGCGCGTGGCTTGACAGCAAGAACAGGGCTTATCCCGTAACGGTTGACCCTATGGTTCAGACCAAGCCTGATACTGCGACGATTAAAAATAAATATATTACTTCCGGTAACTATAATCTTGAGGCTTACGGCTCAATATATGTAGGAAACCAACAGGGACTTATGGGACTGACGCGCGCTGCTGTTAAATTTACAAAGCTGCCGACGCTTGATAAAGGCGATATGGTAATAAAAGCCTGTATGTATCTCGGACAGCTCAGCTACAGCGATGTAAGCCAACCTAATTTACAGATAAACGCATATGAAATTACTTCGGCTTGGAGCGGTTTTGACTCGTCAAAAGCCGGCATATACTCTGCTGCTGACCCAAAATACGATTCCCGCGTGCTTGATTATACTACGACATCTGCCTCTAATAACTACAAGCAAATTTATTGGGATGTAACATCAACTGTAAAAAAATGGTATGACGGCAAAGCAAATCACGGAATATTCCTGAAACCGTCTGACTCACGCATTGCGATTGCACAGCTTGTGTCAAAGAATAACAATATTAAAAACGGAAAGCCCGTTATGACGGTTCAGTACATTAACAATATGGGTCTTGAGGACTATTGGTCTTTTACCGAACAAAATCTCGGGTGCGGAACGGGTTATGTTAACAACTACACGGGTAATCTTGTTGTAAATATACCTATATGCGATACAGGCTCGGCGGGTCTGCCTGCGGGCGTCAGCTATTATTATAACGGCTATCAGTCAGGACGTCATTTTGCCGTAACACAGGGCGGAGGAGTATATAACGCATCCAAATCCATTTGCGGCGCAGGGTGGAAGATGAATGTTGACGAACAGCTTTCATATCTCACTCCCGGAAAGGGAAACAATGACGATTTGCACAAGCAAGGCATAAAATATACATATACAGACGCTGACGGTACGGTTTTGTATATGAAAGAGAAAAAAGACGCCAATAACAATATTATTAAAGATACATTTGAGGATGAGTTAGGCAAGGGCTATACATTAAGAATAGTTTCAACCGGCGGCTGGGAGCTTACAGATAAGCAAAACAACAAAAAGACATTTACCTCAGGCGGACGTCTTTCCTCTGTTCAAAGCAACCAAAGCACAGATAAAATTACATACACATATAATTCAGACAATTTTTTGACTAAAATTACAGACGGCTCGGGCAATGCAATAACTATCGGCAGAAATGAAAATAACGCTGTAACGTGGATAAGGAATTTATTCGGCAAAATAGTATTCAGCTATTCAGGCTCAAAGCTTGTTAAAATAACACATCCGAACGGAGATACAATACAGTTTACATATGACAGCGATTTGCGCCTGACCTCTGTAATTTCAAAGGACGGCACATCTGTTGTATATTCATACCAAACCTCCGGGAATATTGCGGCGAAAAACAGAATTTTAAAAGCAACGGAGTATTCCGCGCCCAATTCAAGCGGTACAAAAACCGCAGGTAAAAGCGTAACATTTAATTACAATGAGGGGAATTATACAAAGGTTACTGACAACAAAAACAGAAGCGTTGTTTACAATTTTGACAATATGGGCAGAACAACAAGCGCAGTTGACGGGCTGGGCGCTTCTTCGGCGCAATACACTAAAAATGTTTTTGAAAATGATAAAGACCACAGAACAAATTTTAATCAGAACAATAAGCTGTTGTCGTCCTCGTCATCAACTATGCCTATTGACAATTTGCTGAAAAATACAAGCTTTGAAAAAAATCTTACAAGCTGGAAGACTTATAATTCAAATTCAAACAGTGACGGCGGTTCGGCAGTGGATTCTTCCAATGCGTATTTGGGTAACAAATCAATAAAGCTGTATGCAAATGCAGATAATCTTGTTAACCGTATTTATCAAGATTATACGCCTGTTAAAACAGGAAATTATGTATTTTCGTTTTACTATAAAACAAGCGGACTTACAGGTTCAGGCGGAATTGAAGCAATGATTGCAATGTACAGGGAAGACGGTACCTCTCAGTATGTTCGGGGAAACAGAAGTACATATTCAACAAACGGGGAGTGGGCAAGGCTCGGTGTTACTGCAAATGTTACTTCTGAATTTAAAACAATTAAACCCGTAATTGCTTTGCAAAATGCGAAAGGTACGGTTTATGTTGACTGCGCACAGCTTGAATACGGCGTTTCGGTAAACCCGTATAATATGGTTGAAAACAGTGCATTTAAAGACGGATTGAGCAGTTGGCAAAGCAGTGAAAGCTCAGGCAATACAGCTATTAAAACTGCGGGTTCTGCATACAGCAGCGGCTGTCCCTCTTTTATTACAAACGGCGCGGTCATAAAGGGCGATGCAAGTCAGAAAAAATATGTTCGTCAGGATGTTCAGGTGAATGTTCCTGCGAACAAATTGGCTTTGAATTTCAGCGGTTATGCCTGCGGAAAAGCTTTGCCGAAGAGAGATTCGCGGCATTTTGCAATCAGCGTATCTATTCATTTCAGCGACAATACAACGGAATATGTGATTGTTGATTTTAATCCGAGCAGTACAGCGTGGCAGTACGCCTCACAGCTTGTAACTCCGTCAAAGGCAAACAGCTCAAAGCACGTAACATTTTTAACGGTATATTTCAGATATTTCTGCGAACAAAACGCCGCCTGCTTCTCCGGAATGAATATGACCATTGACAAAACGGGTTCGGCTTACAGCTATGATACAAAAGGCAATTTGGTCAGCGCAAAGGATATGGCGGAACGCAATACGCTTAATACCATAGACAGCGCAAACCGCCTTACAGGCTATAAAGACGCTGAAAATGTAAATTACACATACACCTACAATTCAGACAATGCCTCGGCAGGCACAACAAAATATCAGGTAAAATCAGCTCTTCATAATTATTACGCTCAGCTTTATGAATTTAAGTATGACAAGCACGGCAATGTTATCGGGACTGTCAAAAAGCACAATACGAACAGCGCCATTTACCCAATACAGACAAACAGAA
>CANARN010000018.1 GCA_947364045.1 uncultured Clostridia bacterium | reverse complement strand
AAAGAAGGCGCAAGAACCGTTGGAGCGCTCAGAGAATTCAGAGATAATGTTTTGAAGGGTACTGCAGTGGGAGACTTCATAATAGATAAGTATTACAATTCGTGGTCGCCTGCTTTGGTGGAGGTTTGTAAGGAACACCCGACAGCAAGTAAAGCGATTAAAGCGGTAATGGGTCCGCTTGCAAAAATTTTGGGTACAGTTTCATCTCAATAGTGTGACAAAATCGCCGTCTTTGTGACATATTACAATAAAACGGAAGCAGATTTGTGCAAAAATGGTTCTTGACAAAATATACCGTCGGGAATATAATGTGAATACAGGTTACGGAAAGTTCCCAGTAATACTGTGGACGCGGAGGATATTTTATGAGTAAAATAATTAACCGTAAGGGCTTTTCCCTTGTCGAGTTAATGATAGTTGTTGTTATCATGGGTATCCTTATTGCAGTTGCAGTTCCGCTTTACGGCGCAATAACCGACAGGGCGCGTGCCAATACCTGCAGAATGAATCAGAATATGCTTCGTTCAATGTTTGCAAAATATATTTTAATGGATGAAAATTATTCGTCTAACACACTTTTCCTTACAAGCTCAAAGGAATTTGACGGAAGCCGTCAAAATGCGGCAGATGTTTTTGATCCGGTTTTTCTTTCGTGTTTTGACGACGGAGATTTACCGACCTGTCCGGAAGAGGACCATCATTACGTAATTCAAAGAGTAACTGATACGGAAATACGTGTTCAATGCATTAAAGACAATGCGGTGGATGAAGACCATGTTGAACAGCCGTAATTTTTTGTGCAAAATTTAAAAACTCGGTATTTGGGTTTATAACCTTAATATAAAATTAATTTTCATAAGGAGAATTTTATTATGAGAAAAATGTTAAACAAAAAGGGCTTTTCACTTGTTGAGCTTATGATCGTTGTTGTTATCATGGGTATCCTTATTGCAGTTGCTATTCCGCTTTACGGCGCAATCACAAAGAATGCAAACAATAAGACTTGCGGAACAAATATCAAGAACATTAAGTCAAATGCGGCTACATATGCATCAACTTACAACACAAATGTTACTTCTCTTGCTGAACTTAAGTCAATGTTTGATGACGGTAATATGCCTGAATGCCCTCTTTCAAAAGACGGTGTTTATGACGATTACTCAGTAGCTATTGCAGCTAACGGTGCAGCTGAAGTTCATTGTAAGAATGTTGGCACAGACGGTCACGCTCCTGACGGTGATACAACCTTGACAGGTACAGCACTTTCCTAATTGAGAATAGTTAATTAAATACGAAGGGTCCGCACGGACCCTTTGTTTTTTGACCTTTTTGAGTAATTTGTTGATATATATGCGGTTTTATGGTATAATAACCTCAATCACCAATCAGCATTGCTGATTGGTGATTGAGAACATTGTTATATCAAAATGTTCTGCTTCGCATAACAGATGCTGTCGCATCTTTGCAAACTTCGTTTGCTTGATTTTGTATAATAATAACCCAACACAAGTCAACTTTGCTGATTGGTGATTGAGAACATTCACAGTGAGCATAGCGAAGCTTTAAATAAAACGCATCCGTAGGGAATGCATTTATGCATTCCGCAATATATGTAAACGTGAAATTGAAAATGGAAATGATACTGAAAGCGGAACGGATAAATCCGTTCCCTACGCAAAGGAAGTTGATAATATGAAATCAAAAAAGCTGAATTACATTTGGTTTGCGCCGATAATTACGTTGATACTGCTGTCAGTGCTATATGCGATTGCAGGCATATATCCGTTCGGAGCAAATTCAACTGCCTTCTCTGACGGAATAAATCAATATGTTCCTATGCTCGCTGAATTTTCAAGAAAAATAAAAGAAGGCGGGTCGCTGTTCTTTACATGGAATATGGGCGCAGGAACAAATTTCTGGTCTAATCTTACATATTATCTTGCTTCTCCCCTTAATTTAATCTCAATTTTTTATTCTTCTGAAAATATATATAAAGCATTTTCACTTATTACTCTTTTAAATCCGTGTTTAATGGCTTTGACCTTTGGAATTTTTCTGAAATACAGATATAAAAAGAACGATATAAGCGTTGTAATTTTCTCTTTGCTTTGGGCCTTCTCCGGATTTATGATATCCAATTGCTTTTTCACCTCTTGGTACGCTTCAATAATTTATTTTCCGCTTGTAATTTTAGGGCTTCAGAGGTTAATGGACGGAAAAAGCGCATGGGTTTATTCGCTGTTTTTAGGGTTAACCATACTGTCGAATTTTTATATCGGTTGGATTGTTTGCGTTTTTTGCATAATTTATTTTATTTACTGCTTTATAGCTGACGATGATGTAATTTATGAGGGTGTTTCAGCGCCCAGTAAAAACGAAAACGAAAATAATGACGAGGCGTCAATAAATATTTTTTCTGTATTTAAAAATTCGTATATACTCAGCAGCTTGTTCAGGTTTGCGTTTGCTTCGCTTTTAGGCGGCGCACTGTCTGCAATTTTTACTCTGCCTACTGTATTTACCCTTCAAAATACGGGAAAGGGTACAATTTCACCTGATTTATTGAACCCGTCTGAAATTTGGGGAATTCTGGCTTCTCATATTTACCCAATGGAAAATACATTTGAAGCGCTTGTGTCAAGAGATGTGATGTTTTCTTTTGCCGGAATTTTGTCGCTTATTCTGTGTATTGCGTACTTTTTTGCGAAAGGCATTTCAAAACGGGGGAAAGCAGGAAATCTTTTCTTGCTTATTGTAATGTGGGTATCCGTTGCTTTTCATGCTGTTTATTATGTTTGGCACGGATTCGGCGAGCCGGCAGGTATTATGTACCGCTTTGCCTTTGTTTACACTTTTATAATCATAAAAATAGCTTTTGAAATGTTTGCTGAGATTGAAAAAATCAACATTACAGGTGTTGCGGCAAGTCTTGTCTTTGCGGGGCTGGGTATCGTCGGACTTTATAAAAATAAAATGACTCACAGTTTGATTTGGTCAGCAGGAACCGCGGCGAAAATAGCGGTATTTGCTTTGCTGTTTGCAGTAACCGTTTTGCTTATTAAAGCAAAACCGAAAAAAAGAATAATTTCAGTAATATTAACGGTTTTAGTTGCGGCAGAATGTCTGTTCTTTAATGTGAATCATATCAACAAAAGTAATGCTGATACAGTTTACACAGGAAGGACTGCCGTTGAGCAACTTTTGGAAAAAAGCGATAAAGAACGCTATGACACAGCTTCGTTTACAAACAAGCCTAACGGATTTTATGAAATGATTCCATACGGCCTTTTGTATGGGTACAGGGGACTTGATACATATTCTTCAATGGCGGATAATAATTTTGTTCTGTCTGCTTCAAATATGGGAGCTTACGGTAACAGGTTAAATTCCGAAAACGGCGCAACTGAAACAACGCCCGTATTTAATCTTCTTTTTCCGACAAAATATGTAATTGACGGAAGCGGAAGATTAAGTGAAAATGAATTTCGCAAAAAATTAGATGAAAACGACGGATATACTCTGTTTGAGAATAATTATACTATGCCGTTTATGTATGCGGTCAGCGGAAACATCGGGCTGTGGCGGCCGTTTTATTTCCCTGTATTACCGGATAACACGAATGAAGCATTTAAATGTCTTACCGGAATTGAAAAAAATGTGGCATTATATAACGAAAATAAAAATTTCAGTTATGTGAATTGCGAGCATATTTCAACGGTTGAAAGAGTTGAAAACGAAAACAGCACGAAAGAGCATACTCACAACCATGAACACAGCGGGGAAGAGCTAAATAACGATAAATTTTGGAATTATCTTGAAAACAAAATGGCAGATTTTGCATACAGAATAGACGATATGTCAGAGCCTGCTTATGTTACCTATGAAACGGTTGCTCAATGCGACGGAATAATGTATATTTTTGTTGATACTACTGAGTTTACTCAGATGAAGATTGAAATCAACGGTAAAACCACAGAATATTATCTCTACGGACTTGATGAAAACCGCACCTTTGAATTAGGAGAGGTTAAAAAGGGCGATGCTGCAACAATTACAATAGGCGGCAAAAAATATGCTGATGCTGATTATGTCGCGAAGGAGAGTAGTATTGCAGCAGTCGGCTTTACAGTTGATATGGATGTTTTCCGTGAGGGTTATGAAAAAATTGACTCTATGAGCGACACTCAAATGCTCGAATTTTCCGATACATATGTGAAAGCAAAGGTCGACAATTTTGCAGACAGCGCGCTTTACATCCCGATTTCATATGATAAAGGCTGGAGGATAACTGTTGACGGTGTGCCGACAGACGTTTATGAACACGAAAGTCATATTATGATGCTTTCGCTTTCAAAGGGCGAGCATATTGTTGAAATGAAATACTGCCCGCAAGGCTTTACGGCAGGTGCAGCTGTTTCAGGTGTTTCGTTGGTCATTCTTATTGCGTGGGCGGTAATTTCAAAGAGGCGCAATGACAAAATAAAGGCTTTTGAGAACGCTCAGGGCAATGCAAGTGAGGAGTAAAATATGGATTATATGATTTTTCCTAAGCTGTTTGTATCGGTTTTCACGTTCCTTTTCGGAATTGTAATCGGCAGTTTTCTGAACGTGCTGATTTACAGAATCCCTAAGGGCGAGAATTTTGTGAATGAAAACAGCCACTGTATGAGCTGTAATCACAGGCTTTACCCCAAAGATTTAGTACCGCTTTTCAGTTGGATATTTTTAGGCGGTAAATGCCGTTACTGCAAAGCGAAAATTTCTGCCCAGTACCCCATAGTCGAAGCTCTTACCGGCGCAGGCTTCACGGCTGTTTATTTGCTTGCGACAGACTGCAAAATAAACCTTGCATTTGTCGGATACTGCATTGCGCTCTCGGCGTTGCTTGTGACGGCTGTAATTGATTTTCGCACAATGGAAATACCTGATTCAATGTGGATAACTGTTTTTGTCGGAGCGGTTTTAGTTTACGTTCAGGAGCTGATACACGACGGCGGATTTGAGCTTGATTGTTTTTTAACACGGTTTATAGGCATATTTGCCGCAAGCGGAGTTTTGTTTATACTTGCGCTTATTACAAAAGGCGGAATGGGCGGCGGAGATATTAAGCTTATGGCTGCGTGCGGCTTTCTTTTGGGCTGGAAACAGGTTATTTTAGCACTTATTATGGGCGCGGCAATCGGCACGCTTTATCTTGTGTTCACAGCAATTAAAAATAAGGGCAAGGTGCCGAGAAAGGTTCCGTTTGCGCCGCATTTGAGCATTGCGGTTGTGATTTGCTTCTTTGCAGGCGAGAAAATTATAAATTGGTACCTTGATATGTGCGGAATGGCGCCGTCCGACACCTGCTGTTTAATAAACCTTTTAGGATAATGAATTGCAGAGGACGGTGCCTACACCGTCCTATTTTTTATGCAGAAAAAAATTTACAAAAAGCTACCCCATACCGTGTTTGGTATGGGGTAAATTGTTGATTGCGATTTTTTTATTTGCCTGCCTGCTTGGAATATTTTTTAAGGTAAATAATTCTCATAAGGCGGGCTTCAATCGGGTTAATGGGCTTGAAGCGTTCAAACATTTTAGCGCCGATGTAAGTCTTACAGCCTTTATCCATAACGATTTCAACTGCACCTGCATCATATTCACTGCCTGCAACGCAAAGCGCGCCGTTGTTTTCAAGGAGAACTGCATTTCTTCCCTTAAGCTTTTTAACAACCTTCTTAGAGGTTTTAAGCGTGTCGTTGGGGTTGTAAGCGGCATGTCTTACTGTCGGTCCGCAAAGCTGTGCAAAGTCGTCAAGCAAGGGCTTCATTGTTTTGCCGAGCTTTGACGCCGCAACAGCATACTCATTCTTTGTGTGGTAAATGTAGTTAACATCGTTACGCTTTTTGTAAACAGCTCTGTGAAGCTCAATTGACTCTTCACAGCCATCGCCTGCAATAACATTGCCCGTTGCAATGTCAATTCTTGTTACTGCGCCGTCGCCGTCGACAAGGGATATGTTGAATACGGAGCCGTCTCTCTCACTCTTGCAAGCGGGAATTTCAGGCGCTGAAAGTGACTTTTTAGCGTATTTTTCAACAACATAGCTGTTAATGTCGGAAAGCTTACCGCCGAATGAACCTTTAAGCTCAGCATATTTATTAAGAACAAAATTCTCACAAACATTTTCAAGACGTGACGCAACGTCTTTCGCGTCCTCATAGCTTACACCCATGCAAACTGCGCCGTGGTGGGCCATAATAGCTGCCTTTGAATCCGAACGTGTGATTGCGGCGATAACGCCTTTCTTGAGCTTTCCTGTTCCGGGAAGACCGTAAGCGGCAATCGGAACATTGTCGCCGATAACGTCTTTGTCTTCTCCTGTTACATTGTTTATGTCACGGCCTAGAGCCGATACAATTGAAGCATTAACCTGATGGGTGTGGATAACGAAATTAACCTCAGGACGCAGCATATAGCAAGCCGCATGGATTCCTTTTTCTGAAGACGGTTTAATGTCGCCGTCATAAGTGCAGTCAGCCACATTGACAAGAACTATTTTTTCGGGAGTTAAATCTTCATAAGCAATTCCCGAGGGGGTGATAACAAACTGTGTGTCTGACACACGGCAGGAGATATTGCCCCAAGTGCGAACAATCAGCCCTTCGTTTAAAAGCTCAATACCTGCTTTAATAACAAGCTCTTTTGCTTCCATAATTTCCATAATTTTCACCTCAATACAAATTCGGGCGGACAAAAGGTCCGCCCTTTTTAGTGATTTTAATTATTCGGGTTTAACAGCTACGTTCTCAAATACCTTATCGAAGCACTTAAGAGCCTGATCAATCATCTTAGGTGTATAAGCAGCTGAAGTATAAAGACGTGAGCCTGCAAGAGTAACAAGACCCTCTGCCATATAAGCGGCGCCCATATACTGCATTTCTTTCTTACGAGTAGATGTAGCACTGAGAACGCCCGGAATTGTCCACGGCTTTGACCAGTTGATTGAATAGTGCATTGTACCAACTGTTTCAAGGTGGCAGATTGAGCCTTCGTTCCAGCAAACGAACGGAAGACCGTGCTTAGCAACAAGCTCTGAAAGACCGTTTGTAAGTCTGTCGCCCATTTCGCCTGCCTTCTGGCATGCGTTCTGCTTGTCGATTTCCTCAAGAGTGAAGTAACCTGCGCAGCATGAAAGCGGGTTAGCTGTCATTGTACCGCCAGTGAATGCCTTCTTAATCTTTTCGCCTGTTGCGTCAAGACCGGCACCGAGGTACTTCATATATTCTTTCTTACCGCCGAGACCGCCTGCGCCAGGATAGCCGCCGGCAATAACCTTACCGAAAATTGTAAGGTCAGGAGATACTCCGAAGAAGCCCTGCGCGCCTGCCATACCGATACGGAAGCCTGTAACAACCTCATCAAATACAAGGAGTGCGCCGTATTTACGGCAAAGTCTTTCAACGCCCTTGTTGAAGTCATAATCAACGGGAGTTGTGCCGCTTTCGGGACCGACCGGCTCAATGAATACTGCAGCAGTGCCGCCGCGGAACTGGTTGAGCCAAAGCTTTCTTTCAAGGTCTTCAAGGTCGCCGGGGAAGAATTCCTGAGTGTGCTTGAAAAGGTAAAGCGGAACACCGCTTGCCTGTGTGAATTTAGAACCGGGAACACGGATACCGTAACCGAGCTGATCTGACCAGCCGTGGTAAGCGCCGCCCATTTTAAGAATATTCTTTTTGCCTGTTGCAAGACGCGCAACACGAACAGCTGTCATACAAGCCTCAGTACCTGAGCCTTGCATACGGAACATATCAACAGTTTCAACGCTGTCTGAAATCTTCTTTGCAAGCTTGTATTCAAATTCGTGGAAAAGACCTGTTGAGGGACCGCATGTGTTAAGAAGGTCAATAACCTGTTCACGAACTACCTTCGGGTTTGAGCCGAGAACTGTGGGGCCGCCTGCCTGAAGAAAGTCAAAATATTTATTTCCGTCAATATCGTAAAGATAAGCGCCGTCTGCCTTTGTGAAAACAAGGGGGAAGGGATAGTTGAATGCAAGGTTGTGCTGAACACCGCCGGGGATGATAGCTCTTGCTTCGTCAATCATTTCCTTAGACTTTGTGCATTTCTTTCCGTAATACTCATCCTCATACATTTTGAGGGTTTCGGGTTTGATTGAGTAAATCGGCTTGCTGATAAGGTCATCAAGCTGTCTGTTGATAGCTGCTGCGTCATGGTAATGAGCAATAGCAAATCTTGTGTCTGCCATAAAAGGTTCCTCCGTTTGTAAAAAATATAGTAGCAATTCAGTCGGTGAATCGCTGTTCACCTGTAATTATACTATTAAAAAATTTTTTGTCAAATTTTTTAAAATTCACTTTTAGTTAATTTTAATCTAAAACATCCGTTTGCACATAAACGGTGGTTGATGTTTTAGATAAAAAATATCTAAAGACTTCAATATATAGTATTATTTGCTTTTATGACTTCAATTCGATTGGTGAGATTTAACAATTAAAGGCTATGTTATTTGGATAAAACACAGAAAATGCATTATTCTCCGAAAAGATTGTAAACAAGGGATGCGCCGTCGTCCGCATTAAAGTCAGTGGGCGAGTTTTTAAAGTTTTTAAGAGTTGTCCAGCGTATTCTGTATTCTTCAATTTTTTCTATAGGAATTGTAATGTCCGTCTTGCAAAGAGAGCCAAGAAGCTTGAAAAGCTCGTTTTCCGAAATACCGCAGGATTTGACGATTTCGGCAAAGCCGTCCGGATCTCCTTTTTTGGCTTCTTTAAGGAAAGCGGGGATAAACACTGCGCAGGCAAGACCGTGCGGAACGCCGTAATCTTCGGTTAAAGCATATCCCATTCCGTGAGGGAAGCATGTGCCGCCCTTATTCAGCGCAAAGCCTGCATAGAGAGAGGCAAAATAGAGTCTGTCGCGTTCATTCTCATCGGGAGTAAAATCCGGATTTCTGAATTTAGAGAGAATCGGAATAATTTCGCTTAAAGCAAGACAGGAAAATCTGCGTGAAAGGCAGTCATACTTTTTGGAAAAATAAGATTCAACCGCATGGGCGAATGCATCAAGAGCTGTTGAAACGGTTGATGCCGCAGGAAGAGAGTAGGTGTATTTCGGGTCGGCTAACACGTATTTTGCATAATAGCTTTTGCCGCTTACGCTTTGCTTTCTGCCGTTTTCTCTTGTCAGCACCGAAACGCCCGAAACCTCGCTGCCCGTACCCGCCGTTGTGCCGATTAAAATAAGCGGCAGAGGGGGATTTTGAATTTTTTCAGTGTATATACCGTCATTTACAATGTGTTCGTTGGCAGCATAAACGCAAACAGCTTTTGCTGCGTCAAGAGGCGAGCCGCCGCCTATTCCGATAACGAAATCGGCACCGAATTCACGCGCCGCTTTTCCGCCTTCACAGCAGGTGCGTGTCAGCGGATTTTCTGTTATTTTATTAAAAACGGAATATTCAATTTCGGCTTTTTTAAGTGCGTATGTAACGTCGGCAAGCGCACCGCATTTTTCGGCGGAGGATTTTCCCGTTACAATAAGACATCTTTTTCCGAGAGAAGAAAATATAATTTCGCTGTTTTTTACTATTTCCTTGCCGCTTAAAATTTCAGCGGGCATACAGAAGCTGAATTGTGTATCCATAGCGTTCTCCTTTAGCTTTCAGATTGTTAATATTTTATCAATAAATCCCTTATTTTTCAAGGGGTTTGGGGCATTTTAAAATAAAAATTTTTTGCATTTTGTATTGAATAAATCTACTTGTTATAGTATTATATAAATGGTATAGATGACATTTTATCCGAGGTGATAAGTTGAAAACCGTAAAAAAGCTTCTTCCGTTTTTGTGCATTTCGGCAGTTTTCGCAGTGTTTATTTTGTCGGCGGTTAAAGATATGTATTCCGAAAAAACCGAATACGGATTTGCCTGCGGAAGTGAGGTTAAGGTTACGGTGTTCGGCGTAAAGGGCGGCGAAGAAAAAGCTAAAAGCGCGATTGCTGAGATAAACCGTCTGGATTCAAATGTACTGTCAGATACCTTGAAAACCTCAGCCGTGTTTAAGCTAAATGAAAACGGCGAATATACAGACAATAACGGCGAGTTGGTTTCATATATAAACGAATGTACGGATTTAATTTCAAAATGCGGGAAAATGACGCTTCTCTCTAAACCAATTTCTGACATATGGAACATTTCGGGGGGCGGAAGAATTCCCTCGGAGAAGGAGCTGGCGGAAACCGTAAAAAAAGCCGATATGAAAAACCTTTCTGTCAGCGGAAACAAAATAACGCTCGGGGGCGATGCGAAGCTTAGCTTCGGCGCATTCGGCAAAGGCACTGTCTGTGAAAAGGGCATTGATACCCTTAAAAGCGGCGGCGCAAAGGGCGGAATTGTTACTGTCGGCGGCACGGTAGGCGTATTCGGCAAATGCGGTAAATCAGACAAGGTTGCGGTCGGAGTGCGTGACCCGTTCGGAAATGCCGGCGAATATTTCGCTGCGGTTGAAGTGAGCGACTGCTACCTTTCAACATCGGGCGATTATGAAAAGTTTTTTGAAAAAGACGGCAAAAGGTATTGCCACATTTTTGACGCAGAAACGGCAATTCCCGCAGACAGCGATATTACAAGCGTAACTGTTATAACAAACGGCGGCACTTTGTCGGATTTTCTTTCGACTGCTCTGTTTATTTTGGGCGAGGACGGGCTTGACCTCGCAAAAGAACTCGGGGCAGAGTTCATAATCGTTAAAAAAGATAAAAGCGTTATAATTTCAAAACAGCTTGAAAAACAGTTTTCACTTGTAAACGATGAATTTTCGGTGAGCGCAGTATGAAAAAGCTTGTTACAAAATGGGACATTGCGGTTATAACGGCAGTATTGCTGATTTCATTGTTGCTTTTTGCTTTCAGACCGAAGGAAACGGGCGAAAAGGCTGTAATACGTGTTGACGGAAAAGAATATAAAACGGTGGATTTAAGAAGCGATGAAACAGAAGAAATAACGGTAAACGGAGTTTCGGTCGTTTACGGCGGCGGAGAAATTTATATAAAAGACTCGTCCTGCCGTGACAAAATATGCGTAAATGCAGGACATCTTTCAAAAAAAGGACAGTTTGCAGTCTGCGCGCCGAACAGAGTAGCTGTTGAGATTAAAGGTAATGATAAAAATGCTCCTCGGGCGGTGACAGGGTAATGAAAGGCGTTAAAATTCAAAAATTAACGGTGACGGCGCTGTTTACCTCGCTTTCGGTTGCGCTTTCGTTTGTTGAAGGCTTTTTACCCACGTTTGCATTTTTGCCGCCGGGGGCAAAGCCCGGGTTTTCCAATATTATTGTTATGTTTTCGGCAATGAGCTTGGGAGTTTCCCAAACACTGTTTATTGTTTTTGCAAAAGCGTTTTTTGCATTTCTGACAAGGGGGGCGGTTGCAGGGCTTATGAGCCTTGCAGGCGGTGTTCTCAGCGGAATTTGTATGCTCATAGTGCTTGGAAAACTGAAAATGACAGGCTGTGTCGGCGCAGGAGTGCTTTCGGCGGTTTGTCACAATTTGGGTCAGCTTTTGGTATCTTTCATTACGGTCGGCTCTTCGGCTGTTTTCGGATATGCGCCTGTACTGCTTGTTGTATCGGTAGTTACGGGGGTTATTACGGGGGCAATACTCAGAGCGGCGATACCTTATTTTAATAAGCTCAGAGGAACTGAATGGGGTATGCCGTAAATGAGTTTTCCCTCAGCTTAGATTAGAGAAACTATTTTCAAAGGAGATGGAAAGGTGAAAGGAGTATTAAAGCCTGTTAAAAAGGGCAGAGGCGGAGTTGACATTGCCCATTTTAAAAATACGGCTGAAATGCCTGTGGTAAGAATACCTACACCGCAGTTTGTTACAATTGCGATGCAGCAGAATATCGGCGCGCCTTGTATGCCTACAGTAAAGGCAGGCGACAGCGTTCTTATCGGGGATAAAATAGGCGACAGTGACAAATACGTAAGCGCGCCCGTTTTCGCCTCGGTTTCAGGCACGGTTAAGGAGATTAAGGATGTGCGTCTGGCTTCGGGGGCTGTTTCAAAGGCGGTTGTAATTGAAAGCGACGGCGCAGACACTGAGGCGAGCTTTACACCGCCTGAGGTTCACGATACGGAGTCTTTTATTAAGGCTGTAAGAGAATCGGGTCTTGTAGGTTTGGGCGGAGCAGGATTCCCTGCACACGTTAAGCTGAATTTACCGCAGAACGCTAAAATTGACACACTTATTATAAATGCGGCTGAATGCGAGCCGTTTATTACGGTTGACTACCGTGAGTGTTTAGAGCATGGCGATGATATTTTAGAGGGCGTTAACGCAGTTGCAAAATATCTAAATATTAAAAGCGTAATAATTGCGGTCGAAAACAATAAGCCGAAGGCGATTGAGGTGCTGAGAGACATTGCGAACGCTGACAATGACAGCGGCGATAAGGTTAAGATTATGATTCTTAAATCACGCTATCCGCAGGGCGCTGAAAAAATGATAATTCAAAGCGCAACAGGCAGAAGAATACCGCCCGGAAAGCTGCCCTCTGACGTTGGCTGTGTTGTAATGAATGTTGCGAGCATTGCGTTTGTCGGCAGATATCTTAAAACGGGCAAGCCTCTCGTTTCACGCAGTATGACGGTTGACGGCTCTGCGATTAAAGAACCGAAAAATATAAGAGTTCCGGTCGGCACGTCGATGGATTACATAATTGATTTCTGCGGCGGATTCAGCGCTGAACCCGAAAAAATAGTTTGCGGCGGACCTATGATGGGCATGGCGCTTTCTGGTACGAATTATCCGACCTTAAAGGGCAACAACGCTCTTCTTGCGTTTACAAAGACGGATAAAGGCGCGCTTGCAGTTAAAAAGGAAACTGACTGTATCCGCTGCGGTAAATGCCACGAATCCTGCCCAATGGGGCTTGTGCCTACAAATATTGTCAGATTTTCAAAGGCAAAGGACATTGAAAAGCTTAAGCACGCGGGGACAATGGTGTGTATGGAGTGCGGCTCCTGTGCATATTCCTGCCCGGCGGGCAAGCCTTTGGTTCAGCATATGAGGCTTGCAAAATCAATTATAAGGGAGGCACAGACAAAATGAGCGAGCAAAAACTTAAACTCACGGTTAGTGCTTCTCCGCACTTCCGTTCACGGCAGACTACAAGCGGAATAATGCTTGACGTTATAATCGCGCTTGTGCCGTCACTTGTTGCCGCATATTTTATTTTCGGTATAAGAACACTGCTTATTTCGGCTGTTTCGGTTGCCGCATGCGTAATATTTGAATATCTTTCAAGACGTATTATGAAACGGCATAACACAATAAGCGACCTTTCGGCAGTTGTAACGGGACTGCTTCTTGCGTTTAATGTTCCTGCAACAATGCCTGTGTGGATGGTAATTATCGGTGACTTTTTCGCGATTGTAATTGCCAAGCAGTTTTTCGGCGGAATAGGTCAGAATTTTGTTAACCCTGCTCTTATCGGCAGAATTGTTCTGATGTCATCGTTCCCGTCAAAAATGGGTTCGTTCCCCGAACCGCTTGTGTCCACAATTCCGCTTACAAGCGCTACTCCCCTCGCTTCGCTGAAAAGCGGCGCAAGCCTGGAGCAAAGCTTACTCGGTATGTTCTTGGGTCTTCGGGGCGGATGTCTCGGCGAGGTTTGCATAGCGGCACTGCTCCTCGGTTTTGTCTATCTTCTTGTAAGGCGTGTTATTTCGTGGCATATTCCAATAGCTTACATCGGTACTGTTGCTGTTATAATGCTCATTGCCGGAAAAGGCGATTTCGTTTATATGCTTTATGAGCTTATGGCGGGCGGACTTGTTCTCGGAGCGGTGTTTATGGCTACGGATTATACAACCTCGCCCGTATCAAAAAAAGGAAAGATTATTTATGCTGTAGGATGCGGTATTATTACGTCGCTTATCAGAATTTTCGGCAATCTTCCCGAGGGCGTTTCATTCTCAATAATTATTATGAATATTTTAGTGCCGCATATTGAGCATATCACAACGCCCAAGCCCTTTGGTACTCCTAAAAACAAAAAGGAGGCGAAGGCAGAATGAAAAAGTTTAATTTAAAGGATATTCTTATTCCGACTGTTTCGCTTTTCTTAATATGTGCTGTTGCGACGGCTCTTTTGGGAATGACAAACTCCGTTACTGAGGGAAAAATAAAAGAGGTTGCCGCGGCTTCTGCCGCTGAGGCGAGACTCAGAGTTTGCGAAAATGCAGAAAAATTTGAGGAAAAGACCGACAAAAACGGTAATGTTTATTTTACTGCAAAAGACAAAAACGGGGAAACAGTGGGATATGCAGTTACTACCGATGACAAAAGCTACGGCGGTAAAATCGAAGTGATGACAGGCTTTTCTGCGGACGGAAAGATTACCGGTGTTGAAATACTTACGATTGACGACACCCCCGGTCTTGGTATGAACGCAAAGAAGGACAGCTTCAGAAATGAATATTTAGGCAAAACGGGTGCGCTGACGGTTTCAAAGAGCGCTTCGGCAGACAATGAAATTCAGGCTCTTACAGGCGCAACCATTACTTCAAACGCAGTAACACGCTGTGTAAATAAAGCGACTGAAATTTATAAAAATGCAACAGGGGGTGAGAACAATGGCTGAGAAAAAATCAATCGGCAAAGAGTTTACAAAAGGACTTATCGCTGAAAATCCTGTTTTCAGACTTGTTCTCGGAACCTGTCCCACGCTCGCGGTTTCAACGTCTGTTTCAAGCGCTATAGGAATGGGTGTTGCGGCGACGGCTGTGCTTCTCTGCTCCAACATTGTAATTTCGGCTCTGCGGAAGATTATTCCGCAAAAGGTCAGAATTCCTGCGTACATAGTAATTATAGCGTCGTTTGTTACAATAATTCAGTTGCTTGTCAAGGCATTTGTTCCGGCTCTTGACTCAGCCCTCGGCGTTTATTTGCCTTTAATAGTTGTTAACTGCATAATTTTGGGCAGAGCGGAGGCTTTTGCATCAAAAAATGCGGTTTTGGCGTCAGCTGTTGACGGACTCGGAATGGGCATAGGCTTTACGGCGGCGCTTTTCCTTATGAGTACAGTCCGTGAAATCCTCGGCTCTGGTACATTCCTTTCTGGGATTAAGGATTTGCTTGCTGTGTTCAGCGGAGATATTCAGTTTAATGGATTTACAATTCCGTTTTTAAATGAAAATCCGCTTACTGTTTTTGTATTAGCTCCCGGCGGATTCTTTGTATTCGGCATTATGATTGCGCTTTCAAATAAGCTGGCAGAAAGAAAGGGCAAGCCGAAAGCAGAGCTTAACGGCTGCGCTTCCTGCCCGATGGCATCGTCCTGCGCGCTTATTGCCGACGGTAAAAATTGTGAGGAGGCTGATGCAAAATGAAAATAGCTTTATCCTTGCTTCTTACGGCAATTCTTACAAATAACTTTATTCTTTGCAAGTTTCTCGGTATTTGCCCGTTCTTAGGCGTTTCAAAAAAGCTTAATACGGCGGTGGGAATGAGCGCGGCGGTTATCTTCGTTATGGTGCTTGCAACTGCCGTTACATATCCGATAAACCTTTTGCTCAGGGCAAACAATATTGAATATTTGCAGACAATAGTATTTATTCTTGTTATTGCTGCGCTTGTTCAGCTTGTTGAAATCGTACTTAAAAAATATATGGTTTCACTTTACAATGCGCTCGGCATTTACCTTCCGCTTATCACAACAAACTGCGCGGTTCTCGGCGTTGTTCTTCTTAATATTGACAACGGCTACAACTTCTGGCAGTCAATTGTTTATTCACTTGGCGGAGGAATAGGCTTTATGGTGGCAATGGTCATGTTTGCGGGCGTTCGCGAAAGGCTTGAGGGGTGCGATATTCCGAAAGCCTTGCAGGGGCTTCCCATAACGCTTGTTGCGGCATCTCTCGTTTCAATGTCCTTCTTGGGCTTTGCGGGACTTGTTGATAATATGTTTGCTTAAAGGGGGACTGTGATTATGATTAAAATTCTTATTGCAGTTGCCATTGTTGCAATTACGGGTCTTGTTGCAGGCCTGGGTCTTGCAATCGCCTCTGTTGTGATGGCTGTTCCTAAAGACGAAAAGGCAGAAAAAATCCGCGAATGTTTACCCGGTGCTAACTGCGGCGCATGCGGATTTTCAGGGTGCGACGGTTACGCCGCCGCTCTCTCAAAGGGCGAAACTGACAATACTGCTCTTTGCGCTCCCGGCGGAAATGATGCCGCAAAGGCTATTGCAAGTGTTTTGGGCGTTGAGGCAGGCGAGGTTGAACCCTCAGCGGCGGTTGTGCTTTGCAAAGGCCATAGGCAGAATGCAACGGAAAAATATATCTATCAGGGTGTTGACAGCTGTAAAATGGCTGTTCAGCTTTACGGCGGACCTAAAGACTGCACTTACGGGTGCGTGGGGCTTGGCGACTGCGTTGCGGCTTGCCCTTATGACGCAATTCACATTTGCGACGGCGTTGCAAGGGTAAATCCGATTATGTGCCGTGCCTGTCAGATGTGTGTTCGTACTTGCCCGAAGGGTCTTATTGAAATGATGCCTCTTCACAGGACTATGGCGGCTGTTACGTGCAAAAATCACGATAAAGGCGCTCAGACAAGAAAAGACTGTAAGGTTGGGTGCATCGGCTGTATGAAATGCGTTAAGACGTGTGAATACGGTGCGGTTAAGGTTGAAAATTTTGTCGCTCACGTTGACTATACAAAGTGCATTGGCTGCGGAAAATGCCATGAAGCTTGTCCCACGGGCGCTATCGATTTGATTAAGATGATTTAATGTATATTAAACGGTTGTAAATATAAATTAAATAAAATTGTAGGGCGGGGGCGAAAATTTTGCTCCCGCTGTTTTTTGTAGGGTACGCATTAATACGTGCCGAAAATTATATGGACGGAACAGATAAATCCTTTCCCTATGCTGCACATCTTCATTTAAACAAAAAAAAGAGGGGCTGTCATTTTGTTTTGACAGCCTCTTTTAAAATTTTATATAGAGAAAAATTATGAACTTAGAAAAGGCTTAATTTTAAGCCTATATATAAAAATTCTTGTGCGGTAAAGGAAAATGGGGTGTTATATTTATGAAAAAAGGAAAGGGAAAAATGTTGGGGATTAGGGAAAAACCTTTCCGCACAAGAATGTGGGCAACAAAAGCCTTTTGGCAGTCAGCGAACTAAGCTTAAAAGTTCAACTGCCTTGAGGATTGACTTAATTGAGAACTTTTCGTTTCCGAGTTCTTCAATAAGCTGCATCTCACGAATCTGCATCTCGTGGTTATACTCGTACATTGTGAGCGCCTCCTTTTTCTTCTGTTGTGGCTATATAATAGCACAAGAAATTTTCTTTGTCAAGCATTTTTTACAAAAAAATTATTAAAAGTTTATTAAAATTGCATAAAGGATTTTTAAGGCATTTTTGTTAAAAATGACGATATTTGTGTATGTTGCACTAACTTGTGACGATTTAGATGTATAAAACGCTGAGCTGATTTGTGAAATGATACATCGCAAATTTCGCTTTAAAATGCGTTGCCGTTTCCTATTTTCCTTTTTTCTCTTCCTATTTCTGACAAAATGATGTATAATGAATAATACTAATTATATTACAGGAGGGGTTTTATGGGCAGCAAATACTTTTGCGCCAAAGACAACGGCAAGCTCAATTATTGGCATACAATACTTACCGGATTCGGTTTTTTGGCGTCGTCTATCGCTTGGGCAATTTATGACCCGTACATAACAAAAATTCTTAATAAGCTTCTTAATGAAAGCGCAATGATTACCAGCTGGAGCAGTAAGCTGAATGAGCTTTTTCCTGCTCTTGCAAAATTTGCCGAGGCGAACGGCGAAAATGTCGGCACTGCCGCAGGCGGAATAACGCTTGTACCGCTGTTTATCGGTATTATTATGACCTTTGACAATATTTTCGGTGTTATTTTTCAACCTGCTTTCGGCAAACTTTCCGATAACACTCACTCGCGTTTCGGAAAGCGCCGTCCTTATGTAATTTACGGTGCGCCCGTGTCGGCAATTTTATTTGCGCTCATCCCCATTGTTGCAATAAAAGTCGGCTCGCTTCCGCTTACAATGCTGTTTGTTATAATGTTCGTATTTGTAATGTCACTGTGGCGCGCACCCGTTGTAGCGCTTATGCCTGACTTGACTCCCAATGAACTTCGCTCTGAGGGTAACGCTGTTATTAACCTTATGGGCGGCATCGGCGGTGCGCTCGGTCTTGTTGCAGGTACTATTGTAACTGTAATTTACTGTGCGGTAACGGGTGCGAATTCAAAGGCGGCAGACTGGGACGAATATGTTACATTCCCCTATGTTTTCCTTTTAGGCTCGGTTATAATGGTAATCGGTATGCTCGTGGTTCTCTTCTTTGTTAAAGAACCTGACAGCAGAATAAAGCTTAAGGCAGAGCAGAATCAGATAGCCGATGAAAAAGCACGGCGTGAGGCTGAAAAGAAAGCTATTAAAGAAGAAAAAGCAAAGAGAAAAGCCGAAAAGCTTACAAAGGGTGAAAGAATAAGCCTTATCTTTATGCTGGCAGGTCTTTTCTTCCTCTTCTGCGGAACAAATGCAATTTCAACTTTCTTTGCACTGTTTGCTGCGGAGGTTCTTCACAAGACAACTGCTCAGGCAACGGTTATGACAACTGCATTTGCGGCGGCATCTGCTGTTGCGGCAATACCGGCAGGCTATCTCGGAAAGAAATTCGGCAGAAAGAAAACCATTCTCGGCGGACTGTTTATATTTATTGCGGCATTCGGCGCATATCTTCTCACACAGAATTTGGGCATAGACGCATTGAGCGGCGCTCTTATATGGGTAGCTCTTATTGTCGGCGGTGCGGCAAATATGTTTATCACCGTTAACACTCTTCCGCTTGTTCTTGAAATCGGCGGAATGGATAAGGTCGGCACATTTACAGGCTATTATTACACGGCTACTTTCTCGGCGCAGATTGCAACACCGATTATTTACGGTATTGTACGTATGTTTACGGGAACCTATATGTCGCTCTTCTACTATTGTCCCATTGCATTTATTCTTTCACTTCTGTGTATTCTCGTTGTTAAGCACGGCGAGGCTATTCCGCAGGACGTTATCGATAAAATTGAAGAAGAAAACGCTGACTGAGAATAATATTATATTTTTAAAGCTCTCCTTTTGAAAGGGGAGCTTTATTTTACATAATTTGCACATAAAATTGTATTTATAAAAAATCATTTTATAATAAATTTACGGTTGAATATTTATTCACCGTGTGATAAAATTACTCTCAATGTGAAGCTTTTCGCAAGAAAATATTATATTTTATATATGATTCTATTCAGTAAAGAAGGCAAAAAAATGAAGATCATTAAATCTGAGCATTTCGGAATTGCAAGAAAAATTGTTTCAAATATGACGTCGGAGAGTTGGGAAACCGTTCCCCACGCAGGCTTTACCTATGAGGCGGATGTCAGCGGATTTTTTGACGTTATGAAAGAGATAAATGAGGGCAGAACAGGCGCTGACAGAATTTCTGTTAATACTGCAATGCTCCGCGTTATTGTTGAGGGTATTAAGGCGTGTCCCATAATTAACAGCCACATTCATTTTAACAGAAAACTTGTCAGAGGCGAAGTCGTAACCTTTGAAAATATTGACATTTCAATGCCCGTTACCTTTGAAAACGGTGATATGATGACGCTCAATATGCACGATATGGGCAGTAAAACAATGACTCAGATTAACGACTCCATTCGTGATACAATGAGAAGAGCCAAGAACACAAATATGGATGAAGTTATGTTTGACGTATCTCTTGACAATACTCTCACGGCTTTGAAACACGGTAAAATAGGGCAGACAATTTGCCGTCTTATCGGTTCAAAAACGGGTAAGCACAAGGTTAAAACTCTTACCGGCAAGGCAAGAAAAGAGTATTATTCAATTCCCGAAACAGAAAGACTTACAAAGCATGACATTGAGCAGGGTACAATAACGGTTTCAAACCTCGGCTCGCTTTGGAGAGGCTGGCACGGCGACTGCGCTCTGCTTGAGATTATTCCGCCGCAGATTGTTGCCATTGCAATTTCCGCCGCGCAGAAAACGCCTATGGTTGATGAAAATGACAACATTTACATAGGAAGAAAAATGACATTAACGGTAATATTCGACCACCGCGCCGTTGATATGGGACTGTTGATTCCGTTTGTAGAGAAAATCGACGAGGTATTCAAGAATCCCGAAGTTATTAAAGGGTGGATATAACAGTTAGATATTAAAATAGGAAATCAATATACTACAAAGAGAAAGCCGAGCTTCACATTAAAGTGAGTTTCGGCTTTTTTTGTATGATGCGTCAATACATAATACGATTTATCTGTCCGATTTTTTGTACAATGTAAATCGCGCCTGTATTGAAATATTTTTCTCTTTCAGGTATTATAGTCTTGTCGAACATTTGTTCGAAAGAAAGGAGGAAAATTATGACCTTACGGGAACTTGGCGAAGAGTACATAATTTGTGCGGACGAGCTTAAAAAACGTAAAACTGCACTCTCCGATAAGCTGAATGGGCTTGAGGGAATAAGATTTTACGAGGTGAGCCGTGATATCAAAATTCTGCGTGATATGGAGCGTGATTCAAGAAGCACCGGACAGTACCTTATAAATTATTATGAAAATAAGACTGACCGCAGAATTTATCACAGACAGTAGGCGGTTGATTTTGCGTACTGCGGTTTATCCGTTGCAGACGATATAAAAATCTGCTATACTGTAATCAGAAAAAATTTTTAGGGGTGGGTTTATGAAACTGTATTTAAAGCAAAAGGTGTTTTCATGGGGTGACAGCTTTACGGTTTACGATGAAAACGGGAATGACAAATATTATGTAGAGGGCGAAATCTTTTCTTTCGGGAAAAAGCTTCATATCTACAACTTGCAGAAAAATGAGATTTGCTACATACATCAAAAGCTGATGAGCTTTCTGCCGAAATATTTTATCAGCAAAAACGGCGAGGATATAGCTCAGGTAGTTAAAAACTTTACGTTTTTTCATCAGTCTTATTCTGTTGACGGATTCGGCTGGGAGGTTGAGGGCGATTTTTTTGCTCACGAATATGAAATTTCTTCTGCGAACGGAACGGTTGCCGCTGTTTCAAAGCAATGGTTCACATTTGGCGACGCTTATGAAATAAACACAGCAGACGGTGTGAACGATGTTGATGCTCTCGCTGTTGTTCTGATAATTGACGCTTGCTTGGCGGCGGCTCAGAGCGCTGCGTCATCATCGATGTAAAATATAAATGTTTTGCGGCGGTATTTTTCCGCAGGGAATGTATTTATGTATTCCGAAATGCAAAATCAAATTTAAATCAATGGCGGAACGGATAAAACCGTTCCCTGTAAAAGCGCAAAAAGCAAGTCTTTCGGCTTGCTTTTTTATTTATCTGATGTAATTTATTTATCGTTTTTATCCGCCGCTTTTTTCGCATATTTTTATTTATAATAATCTTTAAGCCTGCTGTACTCTTCATCGGTAATCTCAATTACCTTGCCGTGCTTAAAGCCGTAGGGGAATGAGAACTTTTCCTTGCACATTTTAAAGCTGCTGTCGCCCGGGGTGCTTGATACAAACGGGACATATCCCATTTTTTCCTTTTCACAGCCGAAAAAGTCGAGCATAAGGCACCATTTGCCGTCAGGCAAGGCGTATGTTGTCGGCGCTTCGTATGCGCCGGGCTTTTCGAGGGTAGCCATATAATTTTCAAAATCTTTATCGTTAATATACGGTCCGTACAGAGATTTTGACGTTGCGTGCATATTCATAGCGGGACGGTCGGAGTTTTTATAGAATAAGTGATATGTATCCCCGATTTTTGTTATATGAGAGTCAAGAATTTCATTGTCCTTTTGGAAGAACGGCTTAGGCTCTGAAAAGGTTTTGAAATCTTTTGTTACACAGCAGAAGATAATCATATGTGTAAAGTTATCTCCTTTTACGGTCGACCCCCAGTGTATTAGATATTCCTCATTTTCCTTGTCAAAAAAGACCTCAGGCGCCCACATACAGCCGAAATCCTCTCTGCCCACCGGTAAAAGCTCCTGCTCGCCGAAATTTATTAAATCAGGGGTACGCCACGCGCAAAAGCATTTACTGCCGCTTGAATTGATTTCTTTCCAATTTACATTGTAATTTTCGTCCATTCGGTGAACAATGCAAAGGTCAGTTGTAATAATTATAAACCCGCCTGTGTGCAAACGGACAATTTCAATATCACGGCAGCCTTTTTCACCTTTGGTACTTGTGAGTATCGGCTCGCCGCCGTTTAGCTTTTCAAAATTATATGCGTCCTTTGAAACGGAAAAGTAAACCTGCTCTCCGTCAGGCGTGATTTTTTCTTTAAAATGAACAAACAAATAAGCCAATTTTACCACCCTTTCAAATGAATTATACTTTATAGTAAAGGTATAGTCAATAAAACATCTTAATAAAACTTTAATACAAAATATATTGACAAATAAAAAATACGGGTGTACTATATAACTGTGCTAATTGTAATAGCACAGTTGATACAGATTTTTAAGGAGGAGCAGCGTATGAAAAGAATTATGAAATTGGCTTTAGCGCTCGGCGGAGTTGGTATAATCTTTTTAATTGCAAAATCAAAAAATAAATAATATATGTAAATTCTTTTGCGGAGGTGATATTTTTGAACTTTTTTTTGGATTTCCATTCCCGAACGCCGATTTACGAGCAGATAAAGGAACAGATAACGTCTTTAATCGGTCAAGGCGTTATTAAAGCAGATGACCAGCTCCCGTCGCTGCGTCAGCTTTCTTCTGAGCTTTCTGTAAATATAAATACAATTAAGCGGGCCTTTTCCGACCTGGAGTCGCAGGGAATAATCTATTCGGTTGCGGGAAAAGGCAGCTTCATAAGCGGAAATGCGCATAGGGGCGTTATCGTAGACGATGCTTTGGAAGAGGCAAAATCGGCAATTTCAAAAGCGAAATCCATGGGAGCGGAAAAAAGCGAAATAATAATAATGGTTAACAGCATTTATGAGGGAGATGAAAACACGTGATTGAATTTAAGAATATAACAAAAAAATACGGCAGCTTTACTGCCATTGAGGGCATATCCTTTAATGTTGAGCCTTCTTCAATTTACGGACTTATCGGCTACAACGGCGCAGGCAAAACAACGCTTTTGAAAACTGCCGCAGGAATTTACAAGCCTGAAAACGGTGAAGTAATAATGGGAGGGCAGAACACTTTCGATAATAACGATGTCCGCAAGGAGATGTTCTATATCCCTGATGACCTTTGGTTTCCGTTAAGTGCAACGCCGCATTCAATGGCGAATTTTTATTCGGACTATTACCCGAATTTCAGTTGGAAGACCTTTGACAATTTGCTTGAGCTTTTCGGACTTCAGGAGAAGAAAAGAATAAGAGGCTTTTCAAAGGGTATGCAAAGACAGACTGAAATTATTTTAGCTCTTGCAAGCAAACCGAAATACCTTTTGCTTGACGAAACCTTTGACGGTCTTGACCCCCACAAAAGAGATATTACCAAAAAGCTTTTTGTAGAATATATTGCGGAGCAGGAGGCCTCGATTGTTATTTCCTCGCACAACTTAGCTGAGCTTTCTAACCTTTGCGACCATGCAGGTCTTATTAACGGCAAGCATCTTGCAATGGACTGCTCGGTTTATGACATTTCGCAGAATTACGGTAAATTCAGACTGATTTTTGACCGTGATGTATCAGCCGAGGATTTCAGCGGAATTAAGTATAAATCTCTTGACCTGGACGGTAAAATCGTGACGATTGTATTCGAGGGCAATTCAATAGAAGAAAAGCAAAAGCTTAATGCGCTCCGACCGATAGCTGTTGATGAATATAAGCTGACTCTCGAAGAGGTATTCCTTAATGAAATGGAGGATAAGAAATATGACATCACAAAGATTTTCGAATGACAGGGTCAATTTAAGAGACTTTTTAAGAAGTCTGCTTGAAGCCTGCAAGGCTCCCATAGTTACATTGTTTTTTATTTCATTTTTTGTCATAGGTCCGGTAGTAAAGCTTGCAAAAGCTCTTAAACAGAATCTTCAGTATATGGAGCTTTTGAAAAAACACGAAATAATATCGTATTTCGGCGGAATAACAAGTGAGGGCGAGTACTATGATGCCGCTCCGCTAAGTTTTCTGATGATTTTGTGCGGAATAGTAGTCGCATTTTCTCTTTTCACCTTTGCATTTAAGAAAAACAGCGTAAATGTTTATTTCAGCGCAGGTATTACACGCACAAGACTTTTTTTGAACCGTATTGCAGCAGGCTCAATAGAGCTTTTTACCGTGGCGGTTATTCCGTTTTTAATAGTATTTTTAATGAATGTGAGTATGTTCGGATTCCATTCTCACCAGCTTAAATTGTTTGTATATTACAGTTTACTGGCATTTATAAGCGGCGTTTCGGGTTTTGCAATAGGCACATTTGCCGCGACGGTTTCCGGTTCAAGAATAGAAGCGCTGATTACGTCAGGCTCGGCAAGCGTTATTACTTTAGCGTTTGCCGGTCTGCTTAACGGAATTAAAATTGCGTTTTTGCCGGGTTACATAGGCGGTGACGATGGCTTGGAAAAGGCACTGCTTTTGTCTCCGTGGACATGTCTGTTGGACAATTCAGGTGTAAATCAGCTTATAACAGGTAAAAAAGTGCCTAAAGAATTATTGCTGACATGGAAAGATAACTTTTTCCCGATAGTTTTTTGGGCAATAGCCGCGGTAATTATTTTTACGGTGGGGCTTGTGCTTTTCAAAAAGCGTAAAAATGAGAATACCGCATCCTTCGGCAAATTCTCAATTGCAAGCGGACTTAACGGCGCTACGGTTCTGGTTGTAAGCGTTGTGGCTTTAACAGAAATCTTTTATTCTCTTTACGACGACGGCAAAATTAAGAGCGTTGCGCTTTGCATAATTTTAATTACGGTTATTTCGTTTATTGTGTTCTTTGTTGCAGAGCTTATTATCCGCAGAAATTTCAAGGCGGTTTTAAGAATACTGCCCGTTTACAGCGGAGTTGCGCTCGTGATGTTTTTGTCGCTTCTTGTAATCGGCACAGGCTACTTCGGAACATACAACAAGCTGCCCGAAGCAAAGGATATTGAATATATTTCAATGAGCTATGACGACCCGTTAACAACGTTTACGTATATGGCTAATGTTTACAGTCCCGAAAATTATGAGAAAGAAAACGGAGATACCTGCAAGAGCAGTAACCCCGAAGACATTAAAATGTGCATTGAGCAGTTTAATAAGGTAAAGACTGAAAAACGTGACGGCAGAAACAGTATTGAAAGTATGAGCTTTGTGATAAAGACAAAGGATGGCAAGTTTATAGCAAGGAATTTCCCTGTTTATTCAGAGGAAGCCTGCAACAATTATAATAAAGCAGTGTTCGATTCTGACTATTTCCACAGCATTATAAAATCCGGTTTGAATTCCTCACTGATAAACGAAAGCTACACGGCCCAAACGGAAAATATGGTAATGCACGGGACGGAATATGTCGATAAATATATTGAAAGCCCTGATTTTTATGATTATTATAACGGCGACCTTCTTGCAAATACCGAAGTTTCCGGATATGAAACGGAAGTTTCCGGCTCCTCATTTGAAATGACAGAGGAGTTAAAAGCCGCTCTTTACGAGGACCTTTGCAATATTACGTATGACGAATATTACGGCAACAAAGGCAAGCCTCAGGGTGCAATTGTTGCATCGGCATATACACCGATGCTTGAAACACATCAGTACCATGCAGAAGAACTCTGGCTTGATTTTTATACGTACTACGGTGATCCGGATGCGGAGAAGGTAAGCAAAAAAACCGCTGTTGCATATAGGGCAATTCTTGTTTATCCGCAGATGGCAAAAACAGCCGAGCTGTTAAATGAAACTGAACAGATGCCGCAGACTGCGCAGGTCAAGGCTGTAATCTGTCCCGATAGAAAGCTGATGCTCACCGATGCGTTTAATAATGTCAGAGAAGATTATTATGTGTATTACAGTGGCGTTACCAACTCTACAGTGTTTACCAGCTACGGGCAATCGTCAAGAGCAAGTGATTACTTTATGAACAGCGATGAGGTTTCCAAAATTTTCGGCGGTAAAATGACGGGTACTTATCTTGATTTTATTGAGATTATTTACGGCGCAAACGGTGTAAATGTTACACGTATTGACGACAAAGCAAAGGCTCAAAAGATTTCGGACGAAGCATATTCGGTTTATAACACATACAATAATAACGGCAGATGCATCTTCGTAATCTACGACGACGGCAGTGTAATCGCAAAATACCTCCCCGAAAAAGCAATGTCTGTTCTTAACTGACGCAGAGAAAAAGTAGGGGCAGACGACCTCGGCTGCCCGAAAAAATGTAACAACCTTTTTTGCTGCGGTACGCTAATGTAGCGGCGGGTTTCCACGCCCGCCGTTAAACTGTAGTAAAATAAAGATGTCAAGGACAGGCACGGAGACCTGTCCCTACAGCACTGTATAAAAGCATTATTGTGAAACTGTAAACCAAAAGCCGAAATTCACGCATTTGTGAATCTCGGCTTTTTATACTATATATAATTTCTTTATTCGTTTACAATGACTTTAACAATCTCGCCTACATAAGTGCGGTGAAAATCGGACGCGGCATAATTGCTCATAATTTCAGGGGCTAAAAAGCCGTCGGGGTTCATATCCTGATAAGCAATTTTACGGAGAAGCACCGTAATTTTTGCCTGTTTAAATGAAACCGACTCGCCGATTTCTACGGGTTCAAAGCCTGTAAGAGCTGTTTTGTCAGTGTCCCTACCGGACTTGCTTCCGCAAATTCCAAGCTCTTTTTTGTATTCACCGCCGTAAAACGAAAGGGTGAAATAATCGTTTTGCTCCATATATTCAAAAGTATATCTTTGAGGACGGACAAAAACAAAGCATACGTCCTTGCCCCAAAGCTCGCCGACGCCGCCCCAGCTTACCGTCATCATATTGTAATCGGCAGGTTTACCTGCTGTGAGCAACGCCCACTCGTCGCTTATCATAGAAACAAAATTTTCTTTTACTTCACGGATACTTATTTCCTTCAAAAAACTCACTCCAATTGTTTACTTTTTATATTTACATCATATTATATACGCAATTGCTTAAAAATACAACCTGTAGGGCTTATAAATTTTTATCGGCGCAATATATGTAAAATAGATGATTTTTGACTTAAATCGACCAAAAAATCTTTGTAAGACCCTACAAATTTTACCCGAAAACTTTGTGTAGATATTTTTAAACTGCATCTTTTCAAAATTAAAAAATTATGTTAATATTATCGCACCCGAAAATTTGGAGTGTTGAAAATGGAGTTTAACGAAAGGCTGAAAAGCCTTAGGTGCGCCAAGATTCCTACAATTACTCAAAAGGATCTTGCAAATGCGCTCGGCATAACTCAGCGAAAGGTGTCATTTATGGAAACAGGCACCACAGAACCGTCACTTACGGATATTATCGAAATTTGTAAATTTTTCAATGTTTCTGCTGATTACCTTTTGGGTCTTCAGGATGAAATTCCGAGAAAGTGACTGAATTATGACTAAAAAAGAGCGAGCATTACATTTAATTGAGGCATTAAAAACAAAATATCCCGAAGCGGTTTGCAGTCTTGTATCGGAAAACCCTTTTGAGCTTTTGGTTGCGACCCGTCTTTCTGCACAGTGTACCGACGCGAGAGTGAATCAAGTCACTCCCGCTCTTTTTTCGAGATACCGCACTTTAGACGATTACTGCAATGCAGACGTTAAGGATATTGAAAATATTATTCATTCCTGTGGGTTTTACCACGGCAAAGCACGGGATATTATCGAAATGGCAAGGGGCGTGCGTGACCGCTTCGGAGGAACAGTTCCCGACAATATTGAAGATTTAACTACTTTGCAGGGCGTTGGCAGAAAAACGGCGAATTTAATTGTAGGCGACGTTTACGGCAAGCCTGCTGTGGTGGCGGATACACATTTAATCCGAATTTCAAACCGAATGGGGCTTTGTGACACCAAAGACCCGAAAAAAGTTGAAACGGAGCTTAGAAAAATTCTGCCCCCTGAAGAGAGCAATAATTTTTGCCACAGATGTGTTCTTCACGGACGTGACACCTGCACTGCAAGACGTGCAGACTGTGACGGCTGTATTTGCAGTGAGTACTGTAAAAAAATAATCAAATAAGCAGGTATTAAAGTAAATAAGGCGGTCTATACTCTTGTAAAAGAGAAAAAAATAATGTAAAATATATTGGGAAAAGAGATAAGCTTTTTCTCAGTATATAAAATGAAATGAGGCGGTTTTGTGAAACCTATCAAGGTAGATTTCGGCGGCAGAAAGAAAAAAAGTATGTCCGAGGGTAAAAAAATAGCGGTTGCTCTCGCTGTGACTCTTGTGATTTCAGCGGTGCTTTATTATTTTATGCTTCCGGCACTTAACTTTAAAGCAGTTGAAATGTATATGTGGCTTGCAGTTTCGATAGTTGTATTTATCGGACTTTACGGAATTTTGTCCGGAGCGTATTCACGTCCCGAAAGAATGGAAGCCGCTAAAAACAAAATGAAAATTCCGATTATTATTCTCATTGTAATGGCGGTAATTATGGGAATCGGTTACCTTACGGGCGCAGTTTTCTTCCGCGCAAAGTCTTACAGCAACATTATTAAGGTTCAGGACGGAGATTTTGCCGAGGAGGTTGCTGAAATTGACTTTTCAAGCGTTCCGAGACTTGACAAGGACGCGTCAAATGTGCTTGCCGCAAAGGCGCTAGGTAATCTTTCCGATTACGTTTCGCAGTTCGTTGTTTCTGACCTTTATTCAACGCAGATAAACTATAAGGGTACGCCTGTCAGAGTTCAGTCCCTTGAATACGGCGACGTTTTCAAATGGATTAAAAATACTAAAAACGGCATACCTGCATATATTGTTGTTGATATGATTACTCAAAAGGCTGAGGTTCAAAGGCTCCAAGAGCCGATAAAATATTCTCCTGCGGAATATTTCAACGAGGACCTTATCCGCCATTGCCGCTTTAATTATCCGACTCTTATGTTTGACACACCCCGCTTTGAGCTTGACGATAACGGCAGACCTTATTGGGTAGTTCCGGTTGTTGACAAAACAATCGGCCTCTTCGGCGGAAAGGATATTACGGGCGCAATATTGGTTGACGCAGCAACAGGCTCGACAACGCTTATTTCAACAAATCTTGAGGGTAAAACTAAGCTTAAAACAGATAAATTTGTTACCGATGAAGAATTCCAGTGGCTTGACCGTGTTTATTCAGCAGAGCTTCTTAATGAGCAGTTCAACTATTACGGTAAATATTCCAACGGCTTCATTAACTCAATTATCGGTCAGACAGACGTTAAGGTTACAAGCTCCGGCTACAATTACCTTGCTCTTAACGATGACGTTTATATGTACACAGGTGTAACCTCAATAACCTCTGACGAGGCTATAATCGGTTTTGTCCTTATTAACCAGAGAACAAAGGACGCGCGTTATTATCAGGTTTCGGGCGCTCTCGAAAATGCGGCGCAGACCTCTGCTGAGGGTAAGGTTCAGCAGTACAGCTACAAGGCAACCTTCCCGCTTCTTCTCAATGTCAGCGGCGAGCCGACCTACTTTATGTCGCTTAAGGATGCCAGCGGATACGTTAAAATGTTCGCACTCGTTAATGTTAAGCAATCGACAATTGTTGCGGCAGAATCTTCACTTGCGGACTGTGTTGAAAAATATGCTTCCGAGCTTGAGAAAAACGGTATAAATGTTAATATCGATATAGATAATGTTAAAGATAACGAGCAGGAAGGCAATGAAGAAAATACTGTTAAGTATGTTGATGTCACAGGCAAAATAACCGACATCAGAACTGCAACAACCGGCGGTGAAACCTATTTTTATATTAAACTCGACGATTCGGACAGATACTATAAGGTATCGGTTAAGGACGCCGAAAAGATAATTCTTGTGAATAACGGCGACAGCGCTACGTTTGAAATACCCGAAAATGCCGAGGGCAACATTGTCACGGTAAAAACAGTTAAGTAAATTCGGCTAAAACGGAAAAAGTCGCTATGTAAGGGACGGTGCCTACACTGTCCCTTTTTTGTTTGTGGACAATTTGCAACGAGCAGATGTGGGCATCTGCCCCTACTGGTGTACGTTATTTCTTTCGGTGAGAGCAAGCTCTTATTTTTTATATTACATATAGCTATTTTCCGTTTAATGTGTTAATATACTATTCTTGTGACCAAAAACTTGAAAGGCAGGAGTGAATATGATTAAAAATCAGTTAAAAAAATTAAATCAAAAGAGCATTCTTGCCTCGCTTATTTTTCTTGCCGTTCCCACGGTTATTGAGGAGATAATGTCAACGCTTTTGCAGTATGTTGACACGGCAATGGTGGGCAATCTCGGTGAAAAAGCGACTGCCTCTGTCAGTGTTACAACCACAATAAACTGGCTTGTGGGCGGAATTTTTTCAGCCCTCGGCGTTGCCGCTGTTGCAATGATTTCAGAGGCTGTGGGCAGGAAAAATCAAAACGATGCGCGTAAAATTTCATCGCAGATTTTTATTTTGACAGTAGCTTCGGGTGTGCTGACAGGAGCAGTGTGCATTGCTCTTTCGCCTGTAATCCCCGTGCTTATGGGCGCGGAGCGTGATATTCAGAAAACTGCGTCAATTTATTTTGCAATTATATCCCTTCCGATGATTTTCAGAGCAGTAAATACTGTTGCGGCGGCGTGCCTTCGGGCAACCCAAAACACAAAAACGCCTATGCTTATTACTCTGTTTGAAAATCTGCTGAACATTGTTTTGAACTATTTGTTTATATATGTATTTAAAATGGGCGTTATCGGCGCAGGAATAGGCTCTGCAATATCTTTCACAGTATCGGGAATTTTTATGTTCTGTGAATACAGAAAAAGCGGTTGGCTGAATTTTGATAAAGATATGCTAAAGCCTGACAGAAGCGTACTGAAAAGCTGCCTTAAAACGTCTTATCCCGTATTCCTGACACATTCCGTTAACTGTATGGGTTATGTTGTATTTGCGGCGCTTGTATCTTCAATGGGGACAACGGTGTTTGCGGCGCATTCAATTGCCGTGAGCGCCGAGCAGATATTTTACATTGCGGGTTACGGCTTCCGCTCAGCTACATCGACAATGATTGGCATTTCAATAGGCGAACAAAATGAAAACAAGTTCAAAAAAGTACAGAAAAACAGTATTCTGATAACAGTGTTTATGATGCTTTTGAGCGGAACAGCGCTTTATTTTACAGCATTTCCATTAATGGATATATTCACGAACAGTCAAAATGTAGTGGATTTAGGCGCAAAGATGCTCAGACTTGTGGCATTTTCCGAGTCATTTTTCGGGCTGATGATAGTTCTTGAGGGTATTTATTACGGACTGGGAAAAACGAAATATGTTTTTGTATCTGAGTCCGTCAGTATGTGGTGCGTGAGAATTTTATTCACATTTTTGTGCCTTAAAGTATGGCATCTGGATTTAACGGCGGTTTGGTACTGTATGATTGCGGATAATATTTTCAAGGCAATTCTTTTGTCCGTCCCGTTTATTGCAGGCAGAGTGCGTTTTCCGCATAACGAACATCAATAAGAATAAATTAAAATACACCTTGTAGGGACAGCCGACCTGGCTGTCCGTTTTTGTAAGAGACGATGCCTATGTCCTAAATCGCACGGTACGCCGAGTTACGGCTACGCACAGATATATTTGTCAGCTTCGCTGACATTTCCCCTATCAGGGGAATAACGTCGTACCCTACAAGATAATATTAAATGTAATTTTTATTTTTTGTCACGCTCTAAAATAATTAGAACCGCACAGAAAATGCGTATATTTTATCTCAAAATCAAAGTTCTACTTTAATTAGAGCAGAAAAAATCGGCGGCTTATTGATTATTTTTTTGACGGTTGATATAATGTGGGTAAGCTGAGGGGAGTCGAAACGGATAAGCCGTAAATACAGCTCTTCGGCGTGTTTTCGTCCTTTCAACCTTGATTTGCGTCAGCAAACCTACGGTCTCAAAAACAAAAACGCATCCGAATATCAAGTATTTACGGTGCGAGCAGTTTTAATCGAGCAAATTTTTTGTCTGAGCAAGGCACAAATTTGTAGGAATACTGCCGTATTTCAAAAATTTTAACGAAGTTCAGGCGGAAATGTGCCGATTAAAACCATATCGTGTTCGGCTCTCCTCAGCTTAACGAAAGGGGTTTGAAAATGGAAAAATACGATTTCGGCAATAAGCTTTATGAATATCGCACGCAAAAGGGTCTTACGCAGAAAGAACTGGGTAAGCTTTTGGGAGTAACGGATAAGGCTGTTTCAAAATGGGAAACGGGCGAGTCCAAACCAAGACTTGACAAAATGACTCAGATAACAGAGCTTTTTGATACGAGCATTGACAGAATGCTCGGAGGCGAAGCACAGGACGGCGGCGAACAGCTGAAGCCTTATAAAACCATATTTGATTCAACCCTGAAAAAATATGATAAATATTACAAAACGGCAAGAATTTGGACTTATATTTTTGCGGTTGTTTATTTTGTGTTTTCCTTAATCCAAAAGGTAGGCAGGCTTTTGAGCGGCACAATTGCATTGAATACAGTAAGCTCGCTTATCGAAATAACTGTTTTAACTGCCGCCGTGCTCATTTTCACATTAAAATTCAAGTCGAAATTCGGCGAATGTGAAAATAAAGATATGAACATTTTTGCGGTTTTCCTTTTTCTTCTCTATTGTGTAATAGGCACATTTTTAGTAGTTTCAGCTGTGCAAACAGGGAAACTGACAGGTGAAATCAGCGTGGATGACAAAGCCGATATTATCGTTTTTGGCATTGTAGCCGCCATTTTGCTGATAATCCTGATAATTTCTGTAATAAAAAAGAAATACACTGTTTTTGCGGTAGTTGTAGGCGGATTTTCACCTGCAATACTTGATAGTTCAGTAAATAAAGCACTTTTCGGTTTAGTAATGATAGCAACTGCTTGCCAGTTTGCGTGCTATATTGAAAAAAGAAATTGGCTTATTCTCGCACAAAAGGCGGATATTGAAATCAAGAAAACAAATGAGAACCAAAAGGTTGCAAATGTTTTCATAACAATAATTGCGGTAATAACTTTGTTAAATATTGTATTTTCATCGTTTTCGCCGTACATTATTTATAAAATCTGTTTGAAAAAGTACGGTCCGATGTATCGTCACAATGAGGTTATTGATTTTGATTATTCCGCAGAGTTCACAGATAGCTTTACGGAGATAGAATTAGGAAATGCAAAGCTGAAAATCCCGCAAGGTTTTGAAAAATACGGCGAATTTGAAGGTGGCATGTCTTTTATGAATGCTCAGAAGGATGCAATTATGGTATCTTATTATTCGGAAGAAGATGATGAGAACCCCCTTTTTGATGAATCTGATTCCGAACTTGCCGAATATTACGCTCGGGATAAATGGTTTGACTTTCTTTATCAAAAATATTACGGCGTCTCAATGGACACAATGTACGGTATTAAGTATATTGATTATTTTACAGATTTGGACGATATTAAATTTTACGAATCAGAAAAAGCTATATTGCTAATATGTACCTCGGTTATAAGAAAAGTTACCGAAACCGGTCAACCTATTACTGTGTCAAAATTTGATAACGGAATGTATACAGGCTTAATCAGCGGACGTTTAATGACGATCGGCGATAAATCAAATGTCTATTGGACGGCTGATATTTGGCATTCCAATGATTTGGACGGACCGTATTATTCAATTACTTATATGGCAAAAAATACATCGGATATAAAAGACAGTCAAATGATTTGTCAAATTGTAAATTCACTTGAATTTTGACCGAGTTTATATTAAACAGATTTGTAACGGCAAAACGTCTCCGTAGGGGCGGACGTTATTGAATTAATTATACAAATATAACCTTGGGACGATGTGGGCATCGTCCCCTACAATATGTTCTTTGAATACACAAAAAAGGTCAGGCGTGGAAGCCTGACCTTTTTGTTGATATATTGTGTAACTCAGTTTGAATTTGTAATTTCCGCCTGCATTTTTTTGCTCAGGCTCTTTAAAACAAGCGTATATGCTTTGCCAAGCAAATCACGAAGCACTTCGTCGGGTACTGCGCCGTCAGGTTTAACGGAAATCCAATGGGTTTTGTTCATATAATACCCCGGAATAATGTCCTCATATTCTTTTCTGAGGATTTCACTTTCAAGGGGGTCGCATTTCAGCGTAATGTAATACGGCTCGTTGTCGCCGTTAAGGCAGATTGCGGCAAACATTTTACCGCCGATGTGGTAACGAATCCAGTTCCACTCAAGCTTGTGGTCTTTTGTCACTCCTGTTTTTGACATTAAATTTTCATCAATCCAATTGTAGCGCATATAATTTCACCTTTATTTCACAAGATTTTTTATATATTGACTATAATTTTAGTACAGTTAATAATGTTTTAAAAATTACTATTTAATAATACCGCCGTGGCATTTTAAAACATAAATCTTTTCGTTATTGTAATAAATCGTTTCTATTCCGTCAAAGCAGTCTAAATCTCCGTTAACCTCAAAGGTGTAGCGGTATTCGTGATTTATGTACTCCTTCGGTCCTCTCACGGGCAGAACACTTTTGTCTTCGCCAATCTTCATCAGTGCAGGGCGAAGAGCGTTATCAAGCATATCTTCAGTCAAATCCTCATTTAATGTTACGCCGTAATAATTCATTCCCCAAACAGGTGAATTTTCGGAATTATAAACAACTTCTTCACCGATAAACTTTGTTCCGCCGAAATATGTGTCGTGATATGTTAATTTACCGTTGCTGTATTCATAATCAAATGAACCGAGCCGTGTAGACGGCGATTTTTTTATATTTTTATTTGCATAGGTTTGCTTTTTTGCTTCTGCTAAAAAAGAGAATAATTCGTTTTTCATTGTAGATACCTTTGTAATTGTTTTTATCATTTTAACTGTTACTTATTACTTCCAAAAATCGATTTGCAGGATTAGTAAAGAGTGAAAGGCGAAGGGTGAAAAAGTAAAATCGACAAGCACCTGACGGAACTTGTCGATTTTTGGTGACCCGGACGAGAATCGAACTCGTGTTACCGCCGTGAAAGGGCGGTGTCTTAACCGCTTGACCACCGGGCCTTATTTGGTAGCGGCGATGGGACTTGAACCTATGACCTTCCGGGTATGAACCGGACGCTCTAGCCAACTAAGCTACGCCGCCAAATATGTCTCTGCCGTATTCGGCTTGATTATTATAATATAAGGATTCCCTTTTGTCAACTGTTTTTTCAAAAAAATTATTCTTTTGTTTTTAGGCGCTGTATGGTAAAATAAACGCAAACGTTTATTTTAAAAAGATTTATGTGTCCGTCCTCCTCTGCCTTTCGGCAAACCGTCGGACATGGACGAAATTTTACCATAACGCTTTGCTTTTATGGTAAAATACTCGTAAGAAAAAAGGGGGAGTTTAACAAATGATTATCAGACCGATTTATAAAAACAAGAAATTCGGCGCGGCGCTGTTTGTGTTTTCGCTGTTTTGCTTTGCAGTAATAATTCACCGTCTGTCCTATTACGTTTACGAGTTTGACCCGAAATTCAGTCCCGTTGATTACGGAAAATTTAACATTCTTTCGTTTTTTACGGTTCAGTCGAATATTTTAGTTGCTTTTTATCTATTGCTGACATCAATTGCAATTTTCGGCAATGAGAAAGCGCAGAAAATTGCATTTAACCCCACATTCGGCTCGTTTGTCACTACATATATTCTTGTTACGGGTGCGGTTTACTGCTGCGGAATCCCTCTCGGCTTTACTCCGCCGTTTAAGTGGGATAATCCTAATCATTTTATGCTCAGCTTTATTCAGGTTTTGCACCATATGATAATTCCGCCGCTTATGCTTGCGCTGTGGTTCTTCCCTGCGACAGACCGAAAGGTCAATAAGAAAAAAATATGGATGGTCGGGATTTATCCGCTTGTGTATTCCGTTTTTTCGATTATCAGAGGGGCGGTGTCCGACCCTGAATTTTATGCATACCCGTTTTACAAGCCTGATTTTCTGTGGGATATGCTGTTTGGCAATATACCGATAAATTTACCTTTGGCATATCTTATTATGATTCCCGAGCTGTTTTTGGGAATTTCCTTTTTCATAATTATATGCAAAATTTTATCTTTAATCAGAAACAGAATGATTTAATTTGTCAGGAGGTAAATATTATGATTAGAATAAGACCGTACAAGTCTGCGGATGCAGATGTTATATTATCATGGTGCCGTGATGAAAAATCGTTTTATCAGTGGTCGGCGGGTGTACTCGGCGATTATCCGATTACGCAGGACGATTTCAGCTTTGTTGAGAAACTGATGCCGTTTACCGCATTTGACGAATCGGGAATATTGGGATTTTTTACTCTGCGAAAGCCCGATAATTCAGATGATGAACTGCGGTTCGGATTTGTAATCGTCGCCCCTGAGAAACGCGGAAAGGGTTACGGCAAGGCAATGCTTCGGCAAGGACTCAAATTTGCATTTGAATTATACGGCGCAGATAAAGTATCGCTCGGTGTTTTTGAAAATAACCCTTCGGCATATTACTGTTATAAAGCAGTCGGATTTAAGGATGCCGTACTTGATTTAACGGAAACATATAATATTTTAGGCGAAGAATGGAAATGCAGGGAGCTGACAGCAGAAAATCCCATATATTCGGATTGATATATCTATTGTAATATAACCTAAACACAGATGTCCCTGCCGCTAATGCGTCGGGTTCCGAATGAAATACCGAAGGCTTTGTTACAAAAACTGTTCCTGCTTTTACGTGGGCGGTATTTTTCTGCGAGTGACCTATGCCCGACAAATACCCAAAAGGCACTTCTGACGAAAACTACCGTTTTGAAATCTGGATTCCGATAAAGAAAAAATAAGCTTATGAATCGGTAAAAATTAAAACAGCCCTTCGGCGTAAAAATGTCGAAGAGCTGTTGTTCTTTATAATAATATGTATTTTAGATAGGCACGGTTTTTACTTGTCGGTTCTTCCGAGTATATAATCGGAAGAAACTTTATATAAATCGCATAATTTCATCAGGTGGCGTATGGGCAATTCGTTTGCGCCGCGCTCATAACGCGCATACATAGTTTGGGATGTTCCGAGATATTCTGCAACCTGTTCCTGCGTTAAATCGCTGTCTTCACGCAAATCTCTTATTCTTTTAATATATTCCATATCATCACCAAGTTAATTGTAACAAGTAAATAAATTTACTATTGACTTTAGTAAAAATATTTACTATAATATTGTGCGGTTATCAGTGATTTGACTTTAACTGTAATTTATGTGTAAATAAAAAAGGAATATGCTTATATGAAATATTATTTGAAAAGACAATTTTCGGGGTGCAGATTCTTGCACCGGTTTTTAAATATTGATGATAAACGGAGTAGCTTTATAAAAATCGTTACGGTGATAGGCATTATATCTGCAATTTTAATATGTTTATTATATGAAGATTTAACTGTTGCGGGCTTACTGACGGGAATAGTAATCGGTCTGAATTTATGAAGCGTTAATTAACAGAGAAGAGGAGCAGTTCAAAAACCGCTCCTCTTTAATTTATCTGCAAAATACGTGTCTGCCGATGGTTGTAATAACAGGGCGGGTACGTATCCATTTATTACTCGTTTTTGCGGGATTATAATAGTATATAGCGCCGCCTGTTGGGTCCCAGCCGTTAATTGCGTCTCTCGCCGCCTTTTTCGCAGTTTCATTCGGCTCTACATTCCAGTTGCTGTCACGCACGCAGGAGAATGCGCCGCTCTGATATACAACTCCCGAAATGGTGTCGGGAAAAGATGAATGGCGCACACGGTTTAATACAACTGCACCGACTGCAACCTGACCCGTGTAGCTCTCGCCTCTCGCCTCTGCGCCGATAACTTTTGCAAGCAGATAAATATCACTGCTCGAATATCCGCCTGAGGAAGAGGACGAACCGCCCGTTATTCCGAGATAAAGCAGAGTTTTAGGCCCTGCTATTCCGTCAACGGTAAGTCCGCAGTTCTTTTGAAACTGACGTACCGCCTTTTGTGTTCCTGTTCCGTAAATTCCGTCAACAGAGCCGGTATACAGCCCTAAGGATTTAAGCTTTGTCTGAACCCGTCTGACCTCCTCACCCCGTGAGCCGAGCCGTGACAGAGTAGGTGAGGTACGCGTTGCGGCAAAGCTTATAATTGCGATTACAAATGCGTTGACGAGGACAATAGCGACAATTTGCCAAATAAGTTTTACTCTTTTATTTTGAATTGATGCTTTTCTGACCGTATAAATCACTCCAAAAACTTTTGTTTGTAGCATTGCCGATTTTTACACTTATATACAGAGAAAATGAAATAAATGGCGGGTAATCAAGGCTGTTGAAAAAATGTCGAAAAAAATTCAAATTTTTTCAAAAAAGTTCTTGACAATAGGATATGATTGTGATATTATATCAAAGCTGTCTGAACGGACAGCATTAAAAATGCGAAAATTCAAAAAAGTTTTGAAAATATTTAAAAAAGATATTGACAAACAATTTGATTTTTGCTATAATGAACTTCCACCGCCAAAACGGTGGGTACGGACCTTGAAAATTAAACAACGACGAGATAAAAAGGAACCCTGTAATCTTTGA
>CANARN010000017.1 GCA_947364045.1 uncultured Clostridia bacterium | reverse complement strand
CATAAAATGCGGCTTTACGGAAAAAGGTATTCATATGAATAGTATAAATATCTATAACATCAGTATGTTCTTCCATAACACGACGAATTGCGCGGAACATATTGTGCATCGGCTCGCCTAAATTTTCACGGCGGTGCGCAGTAATCATAATAAGCCGACTGTCCTTTGCCCATTCAAGCTCCGGATGACTGTAATCCTCACGAACAGTTGTTTTCAGCGCATCTATTGCAGTATTTCCCGTGACATAAACAGTTGAAGGGTCTTTGCCCTCATTCAGAAGATTCTGCTTAGAAAGCTCTGTCGGTGAAAAATTATATTTTGCAACAATTCCGACTGCCTGTCGGTTAAACTCCTCAGGATACGGACTGTAAATATTGTATGTGCGAAGCCCTGCCTCAACATGACCTACCGAAATTTGCTTATAAAAGCAAGCAAGCGCTGTTACAAATGTTGTTGACGTGTCACCGTGAACCAGTACAACGTCAGGCTTAACCTCATCGAGTACATCGCCGATTCTGTTTAAAATATTGGTTGTAATATCAAACAGGGTCTGACCTGTTTTCATAATAGACAGGTCGTAATCGGGTACAACATTGAATGTATCAAGAACCATATCAAGCATCTGACGGTGCTGACCCGTTACGCATACAACCGTTTTAATATTTTCTCTTAACTTCAGCTCATTTACAAGCGGACACATTTTAATTGCTTCCGGTCTTGTGCCAAAGACGAGCATAACTGTTTTCATATTTTAATCCTTTTTTATCAAAGTCTGTAGGTACCCGGTAAATCGCAGCACTTGCGTGTATCGAATACAATTTTGCCCTCTAATTTATCCATATTTTCTTTAATCTGATTATGGTTAACCATAATAACAACAAGGTCTGTATCCTCAAGGAATTTGTCAAAATCGTGGTACTGATTCGGAACAAGATCCTTTTCAAAATACGGGTCATAAACCTTGAGGGGAGATGCCAAGTGCCTTTCCTGACTCTCAAGCAACTGGAGCGTAGGCGATTCACGCGGGTCGTCAACATTTTCTTTATAAGAAAGACCGTAAAGCCCGACTCTTGCAAAATCTGTAATATTGTTTTCTTTCATTATCTCATAAATTCTGTTAAGAACAAAGTCGGGCATACCGTCATTTGTTTTCATTGACTCGTCAATAACCTTTGCAAGACCGGGATAATCGCCTACCAAGAACCACGGGTCAACAGAAATGCAGTGACCGCCGACACCGGGACCGGGCTGTAAAATATTTACTCTCGGATGCATATTACAAATTTTAATTATTTCATAGACATCCATATTATCGTGACGGCAAATTTTAGCAAGCTCATTGGCAAAAGCAATATTAACCGCACGGAATGTATTTTCAACGACTTTTGTCATTTCAGCAGTTCTTATGTCTGTTACAACAATTTCACCCTGACAAAAAGACGCATAAAGCTCCTTAATCTTTTCGCCTACAGCTTTGTCATCCGCACCGATAGTACGGTTATTGTGCAAAAGCTCATAGACCATATTACCCGGAATGATACGCTCGGGAGCGTGAACAAGATTTATGTCCTTGCCGATTACAAATCCGTTTTCTTCAATAACAGGGCGTACATATTTGTCGATAGTACCCGGTGACACCGTGGATTCAATAACAACTGTCGCGCCCTTCGGGCAAACCTCCATAACAGCCTTAACTGCGGAAACAACATAGCACGCGTCAACCTTTTTGCTGAATTTGTCGTACGGCGTTGGCACGGAAACAATATATGTGTCTGTAACCTGATATTCAGTTGTAAATTTAATACCTTTTTTTACAGCTGCATCAAAAAGCTCGTCCAAGCCCTCCTCTTTAAAAGTTGTCTTGCCGGCATTTAAAGTTGCAACAAGCTCTTCATTGTAGTCTGTTCCTACAACCTCTACACCGTGTGACGCCATCATAAGAGCTGTCGGAAGCCCTATGTATCCAAGTCCGATTACATTAATCATTTTCTTCTCCTTATTATATCCTTAATTTTTTGATTTACAAAAAAGCCTATATTTAATACTCTTGTTTTAATATACAAAGAAATTACGTCAAAGTGTTTAAAATATGCTAAACAGTAATGATAATCAACATAATTAATCAACTGACTTATTTTTCTGAAAACACGAACTACAGGGTTCATATTAACTTTTTTTGTATTTTTTATTTTCTCATTTTCAACCCGTGCTGCATTCATCAGGTCACCGTACTGATTCTCTGTAAACTCAAAGAAAAGCTTACGGTTATATTTTAATTTTAAACTGATTGTTTCCCAAAAGTCAATCAGCTCGTTATCCCAAAGGGGTAAAAACCAATCATATCCGTAGTACTCATAAAGCTTCGGTGAAAAGCATGTGTATTTTGCTTGGCGCTCCCTTACATTATAATTTTGATAAAGATTAAACGCCCTGTCGCATGATAAAATATCAGGTTCGTCTTTCGTAAGGCTGTCGTTTATCTTATCTGCAAAATATTTTTTCTTTTGAGGATTTAATTTATACGGACTTTCAGAACACTGTTTCCAAATTATATCGTCTATCAACTGCTGTTTTGTTACTGTATCGTTTTGTGCATATTTAGGCAAGATAAACGAACCGGCGATAGCGTCAAATGAATGTCCCGGTACAAACACTGCATTCTCGGGCAAAATTTTCTCTTTTTTCATACAGTCAACTGCATACCAATCCTGAATGCATACTGAAGAAACTCCGTTTGAATAATAATCAACAAGCTCCTCAAATCCGTTTTCAAACAGATTTTGAAGTTTTTTCGGTTGATATTCAATAAAATGCCAATCCAGCTTCAAAAAATCCGCAACTTTTTTAGATGTTGTCGCTTCAAAATTACCTTTCGGACCGTATGTATAAGTAATAATATTATCGTATCCCAAGCGCTTAAGGTAATATACAATAAGCCTTGAATCATGTCCTCCGCTGAGCGGTACAACAGCGCATCTTCCGTTCAAATAAGCTATAAGCCTCTTCGTAACATTGACGAACTTATCATCTATCAGCCTGAATAATTCATTTTTATCAGGATATTCTATTTTATCATAATTAAATTCGTGATAATACTGCCGTCTGACACCGTTTTCTGAAATCACAACGGTTTCACCCGCCATTACTGAAAAAATGCCGTTTGCAATGTTCTCATTTCCCGTTACAAACAAACAGTAATCTAAATCACTTAAAGCTTTTTCGTTAATACCGTGCTTAGATATTGTATCAAGAGATATATGGTTGTACACTGTCACAGTATCATCTTTTATCTCATAGAACAGAGGTATTGTACGCTCACGGTCAGCCGCCATAAAAACTTGTCCGTCAATATTAATAATCACAGCAAAATGACCGTTTAATTTTTTTACAAAATCAATAGCCTGAGCAACTGTTTTTATATTCCCAACTGCATTTTTTATATCATCCTCGGACAGTAAACAGTCGCCAATAAAAACCGAACCTGAAAAGTAACCGTTTTCAACTGTTAACCACGGCTTATGCTTATTATACTGAAAATCCAACTCAGTTATTATACGCAAAAAATACACTTCCCTTTTTTAAGCAGTTTCATTCATATTTTCGCACGACTTATTAAAATGCGTCCATAAAACAACAGCAGAAATTATATAAACTATAATGGCTGCATATGCAATACCGTTAACGCCCCAATTATATATAAATATGTAATCAAGCGCGGCGTGAGCTACACAGGTTGCAACAGAAACATATGCATTAAATTTAGCTTCTCCTATCGCAGCCAAAACGTTGAGCGGCACCATTCTGAATACTGTGTTCACCGCACGCATCGCCCACAGAGAATAAGATATTCCTGCCGCATCGGCATATTTTTGTCCGTAAACAAAACTTATGCCGAACGGAGTCACCAAAATTCCGACAGCGGTAACTGCAATAATTATAGCCCCGTTTATAAAAGCAATTCTCTGAACCTTTTTCTTAATATCATTTCCGTCCTTCATCGCTGCGATTATCGGGAAATAATAAACCATAACCGAGCTTGTGATTATCGGAAGCATTGACGGAATTATGCCTGCAACCTTAAAATTCGCAGTAACAATCTCGTCTTTAATAAGATTATTCACGATAAAGGTTTCATTTATCGGCATCATTCCCGAAAACAGATTTGCAAACATCAGCGACAAGCCAAGAAGAAGGAACTTCTTTTGTTCTTCAATTGAAATCTTATTGACTGCCACCCCGCTGTCTGTCTTTAAAATATATAAAGCAGCTATTACCGTTACTGCTATTACAGCAATATATCTTGAAAAAACAACGCCTATAGTATCAAGAAATATAACTAAAGCTATACTTAAAACTCCGACAATAATTGTTTGTGCCGCACCCAAACCGGCATACAGCTTGTTATTGCGTTTTACCCTTATATATGACTGAAGCGTATTAAATACGTATGTTATTAAAGGATAAAGCAACAATAGCCACATATATTTTCTTGCCTGCGGAAACGGAATACTTATAAACTGCACTCCTATGCAAAGTAATAACGATGCCGAAAATTCAAATATACCGCCGTATTTTAAAGAATTTCCAAGATAACTGCGATGCTTCCCTATACTTACATCAGGAGTGCAGACCACCAGCAATGCACTGGCAAGTCCCAGACCGGTAAAGAGAGTAATATACTGATATAAATTATCAGCATAAGAAAGATACGCATATTCTGACTTATCAACAAATCTTGCTATAAGTATACTTGACAGCAGAGCAACTCCCTTTGAAAGAAAGTTACCGAAAATTATGTATGACAGTCCGCTGAAAACAAGACTCTTAAGTTTAACTGAAACTTTTTTTAAGTTGCCCATATCACTTAGTCACCAATATTTCATCATTTTCAAGTAATTTTCTCTTTTGTTCGGCAGAGAGTCCTTTTATATTAACTGCATATTTTTTCGATTTTTCGGCAAAGGTTTCGAAATCACTTATAATTTTAGCAGGGTTTCCGCCGATGATTTTTCCGCTTTCTTTTACACTCTTTGTTACAACGCTTCCTGCTGCCACAATTGTGCTGTCCGCCAATGTCACTCCGTACATAATAGTAGCGCCGTTGCCTATAAAGCAATTTCTTCCAATACTTATTCTTCCGAACACATCGGTAACATCAGGTAAAACTTTTTCTATTGAAGCATCGTGTGTAATAAACGTTACATCGCCTGAAATTGTAGTATTGTCACCAATCTCAACCAAATAAGATTCAGAGGTTGAAATATCGCTGAAAATACGACAATTTTCACCTATCTTCATGCCGCCCTGTCTTAAATAGTTTATTAAACGCTCACCGCCGTAAAGCTTTGCAATTACCTTTTTTATAATCGGTTTAATTCTCATACTCCGTCTCCAACTTCTTAATAACTTTTGCCGGATTACCTGCAATCACACAGTATCCATCGGGAAATGATTTTGTAACTACCGAGCCGGCGCCGACAACCGTTCGCGGTCCCAATTCCACGCCCGGAAGAATCATACTGTTCATACCTATCCAGCAATTCTCACCCATTATCACCGGTTTTGCCGCATCATGCTTATTCAAATCTTCCATACTATGATTTGCCGTTATTATACCAACATTCGGAGCAATCCATGTTCCTTTACCGATGGATATCTTTCCCTTTCCCTGAAAATAACATCCGAAATGCTGAAAATTATTCAAATCGTCAGGATGAAATTCTATATTGCAGAATCCAACAGCACGGCTATCTGATGAAACAGGCCACGGACACCCAATATTTACCTTTGCCCTTCTGCAATTTTTAGCATTCTTTATAACCCAATCCCAGCCGGCAAAATTGTTTTCAGCCGTAAACCATCTGCCTGTAAGATACTGTCTGTCATAATGCTGTTTACGGGCGTATGCCTTACCTATAATTATTTTTATTTTAGTCTTTATACCCATTTGAAATCTACTGTCCTTCAATAACTTCTTTCATTGCATTTAACTGAGCCTTTGCGACATCATCAACTGTCGGCCAACTGCTCAAAGCTTCCGTTTCGCCTTTAACAAGCTCCTCGGCAAGTATTTTATTGCGATATATTTTTTTACAACATTCCAAAAAATCATCCGGTGTCTTTGTGTTATATATAAGCGCGGCATTTTCGGAAAAAGCTTCCGTAAGCCCGGACACATTAGACATAACCACAGGTTTTTTATGAATTGCGGCATCAAAGATTTTTAACGGTACTGCACTTTCCGTTGACGGTGTTGACGGACGCGGCATAAGAAGAACATCAAACTTCTGCGTAAGCTCATCAAATTTTTCCTGAGAAACCGAGCCTGTAACAATTATCCTATCCTCCAAAGCGTTGTCCTTAACAAATGACAATACATCTTTTTCCATAGGTCCTCCGCCGACTATCATCAGCTTTACATCAGGAGCAATGTTTAAAATATCCTTTGCATATCTAAGTAATATTTTAATTCCCTGGAATTCGTAAAGCGTACCTGAATAGCCGTATATAAAGCTTTCACTCTCACCGAAATGTATCACGTCAGTATAATTGCTCGCTTTATTAAGACCGTTCGGAGTATAAACAGTAAGCTCTTCGGGATATGAATATTTTTCAGAAAAATTCTTTCCCGCATTTTTAGAAAGAACAAAAACACGTTTTAAAAAATTCCTGTTAAAATAGCCTTTCCTTACAATTGCCAAAATAAACTCTTTTACTTTATTGGGATTCGGCTCAATTGCGTGGCACTCATATACTACAGGAACAGTGATTCTCAACATCTTTATCTTTCTTAAATATGTTTCTTCATGAACGAGAATAATATCAATAGATTTCTTCTCAATAATTTTCAATATATCTGAAACCAATCTGTCACAATCTGAATATCTTAAAACCGAAATATTTTCAATAATTTCTTTTTGAGTTTCAGCACTGTAACCGTCACAAGTCATAACAGTGACTTCATTTTCTAAACGATAAAATGCCTCGCACATTGTCGAAATTCGTTTTGCATTTCCGCCGTTGGTCGGTTTATACCGTCCACCTATTGATAATATATTCATTCCGCAATATCTCCCCGATAATTGTAATATTTATTTTTGGTTAGCATACAGAATGCAAACAACATCCAAAATGCCTGCGTATTCCATAATTCTGTCGAAAATAAAAGTCTGGGAATAGATGTTGAAAATAACAATATAAACAGTGAATATTCATATCTTGTAATACAATTTTGTTTTAAAATAAACAAACTGTTCTTGGTGAGCGGAACAAGTACTAACAACGACAGCAATAATCCGCCTTCATACAAAAGCTGCAATATAAAATTATGCGTCCAACCTCCGTGATTCACCGAAAAGCCGCCAATGCCATTGCCCCAAATCGGTGAACTCAAAAAGCCTTTCCACGCATAAGCATATAACTCATTTCTGTTATTCATTATATTTTCTTCCAAGATAAGCCGATAAAGCTTCTTTAATGAATCTATCTCCAAATTTATGCTTAACATAAAATCATATAAGAATGATATTATCGGCTCAAAGAAAACTCCTATAATCAGCGCAAATATCAATAATACAATTCCCACTGCTTTTCTGTTTCTTACCCGTCCACGAGTACCGTTCACCGATTTTATCAAAATAAAAAATATTAAAACAAGTATTGATATTATCCCACCGCGATTGGCATTTAAAAGGAACTTCACTAACATTAAAAAACCCGGTATATATGTCATTTTTAACAAAAGTCCTGAAAATCTGATGTAAGCAAAATGGACAATTACAATTGCCACGCACGGAAATATTGCATACGTCCACACCATCGAATCATAATTTCGATTTGCATTTGTCAAAATCTCAAGTAATATTGTAATAAAAGCAATCCAATATGAAGCATTCAGCGTTTTCCTTATATCATACCTTTGCATCATAATTACAGTTATACCTATGCCCCATGCGAAATAATTTATCATCAGATGCATTACTATTGAAGATAAATTATAAAACAGATATGACGCAATAATCGCTAACAATATAGTCCCATTTATCAATAATAATTTAAAATTTATTTTCATAGATGAGATTACAGATGAAGCAAAACCTAATAAAAGGATACCGGCAATAAATAATTCCCCGAAATTTGCTACTGAAGGAATCAGAATATTTGCCAAAAGACATATTGAATTGAACAAAAAAGCAACCGCAACAATCAAAGAAATTACATTATCTTTTTTTCTGTACCTATATGAGCCTGTCATTATATTAGTCATATAAACAACCTTCGCCTTAGATTTTTCATAAATTTTATTTATAAAAATACCGTACACAATAAATTTTACATAAAAAGTATCATTCTGTATATTTTCTGCATTGCAGAATCATTTTAATTTATTCGTATTATGAGTAGAGTATTTACATCTTATAAGCATACAGAATGCAAACAGCATCCAACACGACTGTGTACTCCACAATTCAGTTGAAAACATCAATTTGGGAATAGATGCTGAAAAAAGCAATACAAACAGCGAATATTCATCTCCTGTAAGACGCTTTTCCCGCAAAACGAATAAACAATTTTTTACTAAGGGAATCAATACCAGTGATGACAACAGTATTCCGCCTTCATACAGAAGCTGCAATACAAGATTATGCGTCCAACCGCCGTGATTCACCGAAAAACCGCCGATTCCGTTTCCCCATAGAGGAGAATTTAAGAAACCGTGCCATGCATAAGAATACAAATCCTGTCTGTTGTTGGTTATATTATCAACTTCTATCAATCTATACATTTTTGATAATGCATGAATATTCAAATCAAGATTTTGCATACAATTATATAGCAGCAACGTTATCTGTTCAAAAAATAAACCTACCGCTATTGAAACTGCTACCAATAAAATGCTTAGCGTTTTTCTGCTTTTCAAATGTAAATTCACACTGTTTAACGATTTTAACGAGATAAAAAACAGCAAAAGAAGTATTGATATTAATCCTCCTCTGTTTGCGTTCAAAACAAATTTAATCAACATTAAAAATCCGGGAATATATGTAATTTTTAAAATCAAATTAGAAAATCTGCAATATGCAAAATGAATAATTGCAGTTGCAACACATGGTAAAACAGAGTATGTCCAAGTAAATGATTCATATTTCTGCTCTGCCTCTGCCGCAAATTCAAACAATATTATAACCAATGACAGCCAATATAAAACATCCAATGTCCTCCGGATATTATATTTTTGCATCATAATTACAGTTACGCCGATACCCCATACAATGTAATTATTCATCAATGTTTTAACAATTTCCGACGAATCATAATATAAATAAGATGCTAATATAGCCAACAGTATAATAGAATTTAACAATAACAATCCAAAATTTATTCTACAGGATGCGGTTAAACATACCAGCATTCCCAATATTAAAAAGACTATAATGAATATCTCTCCGAAATTTTCTACTGACGGAAAGAGTATATTTGCCAAAAGGCATATTGAATTGAACAAAAAAGCTACTGCAACAAAGCATGATATAAGCTTTTCCCTTATTATCTGCTTATTTGAAACAATTTTTCTATCCCTCATCTGATCAATCGTCCTAAGATTTTTTCCCTGTAAATTTATCTATACATACTGAAACACAAAAAAGCGCAAATGATAAATAAGCTCTTACAGCATTATCATATTTCAACAATACTTGTTTGCATTTTTTAACATTTTTTTCCTTTAAACACTGTAAAGCAATTCGTGAGTTATTTTGATTTATGACATTTCTTAATTTGTTTTTTGAAATGCGGAAATCATAGTTTTTTAAAAAAGCAATATAATGGTCACAATATGTTTCAAGAATATCTGCTCTCTTTTTTAAATTCCGATTGGTTATATATCTGTTAAAATAAGCATCGTGAACGGCAACGGCTTCATATTTATTGAGTACCCTTGCAAAAAACTCCCAATCCTGATGCCGCTTAAAACTTTCATCATAACCGCCGAGAGACTCCCATGCCTCACGCAGTATTAAAGCTGTTCCGGTACCTATATAAATTTTTCCCATCATATATCGGTAAAGTATATCTCCGCTTTTTTTTGCCGCTATTATATTTGAAAGCTCTCCGTTTGAAAAAACTTTAGTTGAGCAGTACGCCAAGCCGCATTTTTTTCCTGCTTTTTTTAACGCTTCAACCTGTTTTTCTATTTTATCCGGTGACACAGTATCGTCATCGTCAAGAAACATCAAATATTCGCCGCTTGACGCTTTAGCTCCGGTATTTCTTGCCGCCGAGCCGCCTGCGTTGCGTTCAGGTGTAATATACTGAATTTTTTTCTGCTCAATATACTCTTTAAGCTCTTCAGCAGTTTTCAACTGGTTTTCAGTTTCCCTGCCGTTATCGTCAACAACAATTATTTCAATATCTTTATACGTTTGACACAGAACGGAATCTATCACTTTCTTTATCCCGTCACCGCCGCCGTATGTAGGAATAATTACCGAAACCAAATTCATCACCTATCCGTTTAATAACCCGTAAACCTTTGCTATGCTTTCCGCATAGCTTTTTTTGTTCATCAGAACCTTCATTTTTTCCTTTGCATTATCGCTCAATGCGGAACGCAGTTCACTGTCTGAAACGATTTCACATATCCGCTCCGCCAAAATATTATCGTCTTCTGACAGAAAACCGTTTTTCCCGTCATCAATCATATCAGCCAAGCCGTCTGTCGGGGTGCTAACAATAGGCGTACCGAGCGACTGTGCCTCTAAAGCGCACATAGGTGTACCTTCCCAGCGCGAAGTCATTATCATAACCTTTGACTCATACATCATTTTCCATGGATTACTTTGGAAGCCAAGAAAATCAACATTATTCTGCAAACAAAACGTGTTGCACAGTTCGCGTGTTTTTGTTTCTAAATCTCCTGTACCGACAATTCCTATTTTAACACTAGGCATACGTTCTGCGACATTTTTCAGCACGCACATTAATCTTTCGGGATTTTTAGGATAAGTCAGCCTTCCCACATAAATAATATCATAATCATAAGTATTAGAATCGCTGTTCATTTTCTGATATAAATTATCAATATCAATTATATTTTGCAAAACCGAGCTTTTTTCCTTAAATAAATTTTTAAAGAAATATCCCTCGTAAGCACTTTTGGAAACCCAAAAAATATGCTTTGCTTTTACAGCCGCAATAACATAGGCAATGCTCTTAACCGAAAGACCTCTTGAGTCAAAACTGTTGTTGTGTATATGAGAAACAAGCGGTATTTTGCCGCAGCAAAGAGCCGCTGTAAAACTCGCACGCATATCGTGAGCGTGAATAAGGTCCGGATTATATTCTTTTATAACTTTTTTTACCTCGGATGCATTCAGAGAGTTTATAGGGTAAAAGTCGATTTTCCGTTCATTGAGAGCCTCTCTTATCTGCCCATCTCTGCTGCAATATGCCATCTCAATATCCGGATTGTCTTTAAAAACTTCAATTATCTGGCAAACCACATTTTCTGCACCGGAAAAGCGGTCGCTTTGAAGCAAGTGAAGCACTTTCATATCTTTTTAAACTCTCCCTGTTACCTCACCGTATATTTTCTTTGTTTCACTGACAACGGTTGGTATGCTAAATTCTTTTATCCTGTTAAGATTTTCATTTTTCATAGACTCTATGAGCGAAGCGTCCTGTGAAAGAGCAGTAATCGCCTCGGAATATGCCTTGAAATCCGTCGGTTCACATAAAAAACCGCCTTTACCGTCCTCAATCAAATCAGTATTACCCCTAATATTAGAAATCACACAAGGTAAGCCGCTTGCCATTGCTTCCATAACCGTACGTGAAAGACCTTCTCTGAAAGAAGCGGCCGCAAGCACATCTGCCGCTCGATATACATTTTTCATATCCGTAACATTTCCCAAAAAGAGAACTTGATTTTCCAAGCCAAGCTCAGCAGAAAGCATTTCAAGATATTTCCTTTGCTCACCGTCACCGCATAATATCAGCTTAACATTTCTGTTTTCAAGAGCAGAAACTGCCTTAATAAGAGTTTCGGTATTCTTATTCGATTCCAATCTTCCGACGGAAATTACTGCAAAATCATTATCCGAAAGTCCTGATTCTTTTCGTAAAGCTTTATGTATTTCACCGTCAGGAGTATAGAAATCAGTATCTATACCGACTCCGTGAATATAATAAACTTTACCCTTACCGCGCAGTTTAAATTTGGATTTTGAAAGCTCAAAATCCTCTTTATTTATTGTAATCAGAGCATCGGTGTGTTTAGCAAGCCATTTTTCAATTGGATAGTATATAATCCAATTAACTTTCGGCGCGCCCTTATAAAAATGAAAACCGTGAGCCTGATAAATAACCTTTGGCACATTTAACTGTTTTCCGATTATTCTGCCCAGAACACCGCCTATGGGTGTGTTGCAGTGAATAATATCATACTGCTCTTTTTCTGCAAGTGCTTTTAATTGCTTATACGCTTTAATGTTATCAGGATGATACGGAGTGCGTATAAAATCTATCTGATGAATTCTAATTCCGTACCTTTCCTCGTCAGCCATACGCTCTTCGTCAGATTCATACGACCAGTTACCTGCTATGTGAAATTCAAATCCCATCTCCTGCGCCGCAATCATACTTGTATATGAAAAATTATTAACTTTATTAGCGACGTTAAGTATATAAAGGAGTTTAATCTTTTTCACTTTCCCGTTTCTCCCCTAAACCTGTACTCAAACATTTTTCTGCCCTCATGAGTCACAAACTCACGCTCAAGAACAAACCCATTCTTTCGATAGAAATGATTTGCTGCTTCGTTATCAATAGCATCGGTTTCCAATGTTATATACTCATATTCATTAAAATCTACTTTTGCTTTCAGTTCATCAATTAACTGTGAACCTACGCCCTTCGATTTGGCATTCGGCGAAACTCCTATTGAAGCAAGCTCAACATATTTTTCATCTCGCTTGGATTCTCCCGGTTTCAAAAACGCCTTAACCAACCTCATAAAAACAGTCGGTTTCCTGAAAAAAGCACCGAGACTGTACCACGCAAACGGTATCAATCTCTTTTTTATCATAAATTTATACAGCCCGCTAAGATCACCCGAATATGCAAGAAAACCAACAGGCTCATTGCCATCAAATGCTGCCAAAATACCGGAATTATTATACTCAGCATAAGAACGGTACATCAAATTCAAAAATCCTCTTCCCATAAAGGTCAGAAAAAAGCCTTTAAATGTATTCAAATGAATGGAAACTATATCGTTGATTATATCTTTCTCCGTATATGAGACATTTCTAATCTTCATGGTATAGCCTCCTCAATCAGATATTTGTTTCCATTTTTAATTCTCTTGCAAATTCTTCTTCCCCGACAGTATCTGCTTCATACTTTTTCCCCAGCACCGCAAACACAGTCTTAAACATTGTGGCAATATCTCTCCAAAAGCTGAAATGCTCAATACTTTTCAGATTATAGTACATTTTTCCGGGAAGTACTTTTTCAATATAAGCGTCATCGATATTCTCAGCGCCTTCAAGCAGCTTAGCTTCATCCTTGTAAAGTATACTCGCTTCTGAGGTAACACCCGCAGGCATAAGCAAAGTAGCGGCCATTACCGGAGCATATCTGTCAACATATTTCGCAACCTCGGGACGTGTTCCGACAAAAGTCATATCACCGAGGAATATATCTATAAGCTGGCTGACCTCGTCAAGTCGGCACTTCCTTATAAGTCTGCCCACCGCAGTAACACGGAAGTCGTTCTCAACTGTAACCAAACTACCCTTTTTATCGGCATCACTTACCATTGTGCGAAATTTATGTATATGAAATCGCTTTCCGTAAGCAGTAACACGCTCCTGTCTGTAAAACACAGGTCCGGGCGAGTCAAGCTTTATTGCGACAGCCAAAATCAGAAAAAGCGGAGAAACCAGTATCAGCATAATTGCAGAGACGGATATGTCAAAAAGTCTCTTTATTATCAAGCCGACTCTCTTTTTACAGAGAATATCGTAATAATAGCGAACCTCTTCGGTCTGCATATTTGACGGAAGCTCATCCCATTCTCTTATCCGCACTTCTTATAACCTCACCTTAAATATACTCTTTCAAAACTTTGCAGTATGTATTGATTACATATTCCACATCTTCATCTGTCAGCTTTGTGTGAAGCGGCAGTGTGACCTCATTCTCATACTGTGCATACGAATTCGGATAATCCGCAATATCGAATCCTAAATTTTTGTATGCCGTATGCATAGGCAAAGGCTTGTAATGCACGTTACAGGCAACACCCTGCTCTGCCATTTTGACAATAATTTCATTCCGCTGTTCCGACGTAATTCCCGGAACTCTTGTCAAGTAAAGATGTCCCGAGGACTCATAGTCATCAGTATAATGCTCAAGCGTTTCCACACCGAGGGGAATAAATGCCGAATCGTATCTTTCTATAATTTCTTTTCTGCGCCTGAGCATATCAGGATAGCGTTCAAACTGTTTAAGGCCTATTGCCGCAGTAACATCAGTCATATTGCACTTGTAATATGTATCAACAATATCGTATTCCCATGCGCCAAGCCGGGTTTTAGCCAAAGCATCCTTGCTTTGCCCATGCAGACTTAAAAGCTGAATTTTTCTATACATATCATCGTTACTGATACCGTCAATATTCCGCCAAGTCAGCGCGCCGCCCTCAGCGGTTGTAAAATTCTTAACCGCATGAAAGCTGAAGCTTGAAAAATCAGCCACTGAGCCAATCATTTTACCGTGATATTTCGCTCCGAAAGCATGGGCTGTGTCTGCCATTACAGCAACTCTGCCAAGCTTTGCCTGAATATCGTTTGCGGGTTTAAACAAACCTTTTTTTCTTTCTGCAATATCAAAAATCCTGTCATAATCGCACGGCACGCCTCCGAGGTCAACGGGAATAATCGCCTTGGTATTTTCATTAATTGCCGCCTCAAGCGCATCATAATCCATCTGGAGACTGTTTTTCTGCGTATCAATCAGAACAATTTTTGCGCCCACATGGTCAATTACCGAAGCAGTTGCAGTATATGTATATGCAGAGGTTATAACCTCATCGCCCTTGCCTATTCCCATAATGCGAAGCGCAGTTTCAGCACATGCTGTCTGAGAATTAAGACATACACATTTCTCGGTGCCTATCCATTCGGCTATCAAATTTTCAAGTTTCTTCGTTCTCGGTCCCGTAGTAATCCAACCGGAGCGAAGAGCCTCAACCACCTCTGCAATCTCAAGCTCGCTTATATCAGGCGGACTGAATGATATACTTCTTATATTCTTTTCCATGATATATTTTTCACCTTTTTTACTTTAAACCATTACCGAAAAAGTAATTATATGTCATAAATTACATAATTTTATGTACAATTCAGCAATTATATATAATAAGACATTTTAAATAATTATATATTTTTACAGTACAAAAGTCAATATTTTTTAAACTATAATATATGTATATTTTTGTTGACAAAATATCAAATTTTTGGTATTATTCTTTTGTATATTTTATGTAAAAAGGGGCGCTATGGAACTTATGAAAAAGAATTATCTTTCGAAAATTGCGGCGGCAATGCTTATTTTTGCTCTTATTTTTGTTTCGGCAATTCCTGCTTTTGCCGCAAAAACAGTTAAACTGAAGCTTGAAATTGCAGGCAGCGACGGTCAGGTTTTTGTTCGTCTTACAGCCCCCGCTTCTTCTGATATTTCAACAATTTCAGCCGCTTTGAATTATGACGCTTCAAAGCTTGTATTTAAAGAAATGAGCTATCTTGAAGACGCATCAATAGTAAATTCGACAAATGCCGAAAGCAAAGGCACTGTTGCAGCAAATACGGTTATTGCCGAATCGCTTACCGAAGAGACCAAAGTGTTTACATACATTTTTACTGTTACCGACAGCAGCGACGGCGAGTACGAATTTTCTTTCGGTAAAATTAAGGCGACAGACAAAAACAACAGTGAAATAAACATTGTTATTGACGGCTCGTTTAAAGCATCAAGCTCATCGCTTAAGCCCTTAACGCCCGACAAAATTCAAAACTCCTTTGACCCTGTTACCGTTCCTTCTTCTGAAGCGGGAAGCGAGAATGCAGGCAAGCCCTCCATTCCGAATACTACGGGAAAAGTATTAGCTGTTTCGGCAGTATCTGCAGTGGCTGTTGCCGTAATAGGAATCACAGCGGCTGTAATTAAAAAGAAACACAGCGAAGAATAATTTTTTGAAGCCGACATTCTGTCGGCTTTTATTTTTTCATAAACAGCGCAATTTTACCGTCCTGCGCTTGCAATCGGCTTTGCGCTTTGATATAATAGATTGTAATTGCGATGATATGAAATTCTTACATCTCAACTGCAAATTTATTCTAACAATGTATAAATCGGAAGGTGGATTTACAGAATGGAAAGAAAAATCGGTACTGTTTCAAGAGGCGTACGCTGTCCCATTATCAGAGAGGGAGATAACCTCGCAAAAATTGTCGCTGACTGTATTGTAGACGCCGCAGACAGCGAAGGCTTTGCGCTCCGCGACAGAGATGTTGTTGCCGTTACTGAGTCAATAGTTGCAAGAAGTCAGGGCAACTACGCTTCTGTTAATGCGATTGCAAAAGACGTTAAAGCGAGGCTCGGCGGAAAAACCGTGGGCGTTATTTTCCCCATACTTTCCCGTAACCGCTTTGCAATTTGCTTAAAGGGCATTGCAATGGGAGCGGAAAAAATTGTGCTTATGCTCAGCTACCCGTCTGATGAGGTAGGCAACAGCCTTGTTTCCATCGACCGTCTTGACGAAGCAGGCGTAAACCCTTACAGCGATGTTTTAACGCTTGAGGATTACCGCAGACTGTTCGGAGAAAACAAGCACGAATTTACAGGCGTTGACTACGTTGATTATTATTCGCAGATTATCCGTGACGCAGGCGCTGAGGTTGAAATTATCTTTGCAAACCGTCCTCAGACTATTCTTAACTACACAAAGAATGTACTTACCTGCGACATTCATACAAGAGCGCGCACAAAGAGAATACTTCGTGAAAACGGCGCTGATGTTGTTTGCGGACTTGACGATATTCTCAATTCGAGCGTTGACGGCAGCGGCTTTAACGAAAGCTTCGGTCTTTTAGGCTCTAACAAGTCAACTGAGGACACAATAAAGCTGTTCCCCCGTGACTGCGGCAAATTTGTAACTGAAACCCAAAAGCTTCTTAAAGACGCAACGGGCAAGAATATTGAGGTTATGGTTTACGGCGACGGTGCATTCAAAGACCCTCAGGGCAAAATTTGGGAGCTTGCAGACCCCTGCGTTTCCCCTGCTTACACTGACGGACTCAAAGGCACTCCGAATGAACTCAAGCTTAAATACCTTGCGGACAACGACTTTAAGGATTTAAGCGGCGAAGAGTTAAAGGAAGCGGTTTCAAAAAGCATTCGTGAAAAGGACAGCAATCTTGTGGGCAATATGGCGTCTCAGGGTACAACGCCCAGACAGCTTACAGACCTTATCGGCTCGCTTTGCGACCTTACAAGCGGCTCGGGCGACAAAGGCACTCCCGTTGTTCTTGTTCAGGGATATTTTGACAACTATACAAACTAAACATCACAATGTTTCCCGTCGGTTCATTCCCGACGGGATTTTTTATTGTTAAAATGCTTATATTCGCATATCATCTTTATATTACTTTTTGTTACTTTTTTATTCTCTTTTCGTTGACAAGAGTTTGTGAAAAATATATAATACTTACGTATTTTTATCAAGGCGGATTTCCGCCTTTTAAGGAGAGAATTAACTTATGGTTAAAGCTATTGTCGGCGCCAACTGGGGCGACGAAGGAAAAGGCAAAATCACCGATATGTTTGCAGGTGAAGCTGACATTGTTATTCGTTTTCAGGGCGGCGCAAACGCAGGTCATACCATTATTAACGAGTACGGCAGATTTGCTTTGCACCTTATGCCCAGCGGTGTTTGCCACGAAAACGTAAAATGCGTTATAGGCAACGGCGTTGCTCTTGATATTAACAAATTCATAAACGAGCTTGAAAGTCTTAAAGAAGCGGGTCTTAACCCCAATCTTTGCGTATCTGACAGAGCGCAGCTGCTTATGCCCTATCACATTCTGCTTGACACTTATGAGGAAGAACGCCTTGGAAAAAACGCATTCGGCTCAACCAAAAGCGGCATTGCTCCGTTCTTTTCGGACAAATACGCTAAAATCGGCATTCAGGTAAATGAGCTTTTTGACGATGAAACTCTTAAAGCAAAGATAAAGAATATATGCACGCTTAAAAATCTTACATTGGAACACGTTTATCACAAGCCGTTATTGTCCGAAGAAGAGCTTTATAACACATGTATGGAATATAAAGAAAAAATCGCTCCGTACGTTTGCGACACTCACAAGCTTTTGCACGACGCAATTAAAGAGGGTAAAAACATTCTTCTTGAAGGTCAGCTCGGCACGCTTAAAGACCCTGACTTCGGAATTTACCCAATGGTTACATCCTCTTCAACTCTTGCAGGCTACGGCGCAGTCGGCGCGGGTATTCCCCCTCACGAGATAAAGGAAATTGTCGTTGTTACAAAGGCTTATTCCTCGGCTGTCGGCGCAGGCGAATTCGTTTCTGAAATTCTTGACGAGGACGAGGCTCAGGAGCTTCGTATTCACGGCGGCGACAAGGGAGAATTCGGCGCAACCACCGGAAGGCCGCGAAGAGTAGGCTGGTTTGACTGCGTTGCCACTCGCTACGGAATTGAATGTCAGGGCGCTACAAAGGTTGTTATGACCGCTCTTGACTGCCTTTCCTACTTAGACGAGATTAAGGTATGCACAGCCTATGAGCTTGACGGCAAAATCATTAAGGATTTCCCGACAACGCCCGACCTTAAACGCTGTAAGCCTGTTTTAACAACACTTAAAGGCTGGAAATGCGACATAAAAGGAATTAAGGATTATAACGCTCTTCCCGCTGAAGCCAAGGCTTATGTCGAATTTATTGAAAATGAGCTTGGTCAGAAGATTGATATGGTATCAAACGGACCCGAAAGAGAAGCAATTATTTACAGATGACCGTAAATAGGAGAAGGATATTAAATGAACTGGAATAAAATAACCAATAACATTGCATTTAAACTCTTTATGCTGTTTATTTCAATGATTATTTCATCAATTATTGTACTGCTGATACTGTGCGCTTTTATACCTAATGACCCGGCTACAGAGGCTCTGCCTGCAAAGTATGACAAATGGGTATATATCGGCGGTATTACTCTCGCACTTATCGTAAATTTCATTATTGAATACAATTCGACTACAAAATTAAAATATAATGTTTCAAAATCTGAGGCTGAGGTTAAGGCAGCTCTTGAGAGACGTGATTCTCTTTTGGAAAAAGCTTCACGTGTTGCGGACAAATATGCAGGCGAAGAAAAAGAGCTTTACTCAGAATTTGCTGACGCCCGAAAGGCAAGAATGCCAGTAAGAGTACGCACCAGCGGCGAATTTCGCGCGGTTGTTGAAAGCTACCCCGAACTTAAAGCAAACGAACACGTGCACAAATTGCTTTCACAGATTGAGAGTTCGGAAAATATTCTGTATAACGCCAAAAGCGCTTATGCCGCAAGCGCCGCAGAATTCAACACTAAAATACATACATTCCCTACTGCGATTTTCCGCAAGCTGTTTAAATGGAACGACATTTCAGCCGAGGCTGTGCTTTCTGCTGAAGAAGAAATCTCCGACGAGATGTTGGGAATTTAACAAAACATTTTATAATTTTAAAAGCTACCGCAACTTAATTGTTCGGTAGCTTTTTCTTATTTTATATTAAATTATTTTAATGAGTAAGCAGCACATATATAATCTGAAATACCCGTATAACCTTCCTCCCTTGTTGACCGGTCAACCACATGATAAGGAATTAAGTATTCAGTATCAGTATGTCCATCAATATATGATCATTAAAAGCTCACTTATATACAAGCGTACAGGGACAATAACCCGACATACCGTGGAAAATATGCTGAAAAATTAAGCTTTTCAACGGACAGCCGAGTCGGCTGCCACTACGTTTAATAGGAAATTTGTATTTTTCGGGAATATATGTTATACTGTTTTTTATAAAAATACGCGGAAAGGAACGGTATTGCATATACAGAATAATTATAATGCTTTTAATAATTCTGTGTGTTTACCGTATGACGATTTTTATGAGCAAAAAACTGATTGGTATTATTCTTACAGTAACAGCAATGGGGCTTTCGATGGCATTGCTTTTTTCCTCCTGTTCGCCCGTAATGCTTACCAAAATTAAAAGCGCATCATTTGAAAATATTTCTCCTGAATTCTCTGGCGACAAATTTCATAAAGCTACGCGCAGCTCTTATGAAGCAATCTGCAAATCAGGGCTTATTGAGCTTTATTTTGACAAAACGACTTCGTCAGTAGGAATCCTTGACACCTCGTCCGATGTATTCTGGAGTACGCTCCCCTCTGACAAGGAAGATAAATCTCTCAGCTTTTCGGCGCTTGAAGCAGTGCTTTTGACGGAAAGCGGAAAGCAATACGCTTTAAACACACAGGACAGCTCGGTTTGCTTCGGCAATTTCAGCTTTGAAAAAACAACAAACGGCGTGAATGTTAAATATTCTCTGTCAATTGACGCAGAAACAGGCAAGGCTGACATCAACTCTCTGCCCGAAGAAAGCATACGCGCTGACATTACCGTGTCCTACACCCTTTCCGACGGTTCGTTTTACGCCTCCGTTAATATGAATAATCTTCAGCTTCCGAAGGGAGTATATATTGAAAGAATTAAGCTTTTAAACTCTTTCGGCGCATACAGCAGTAAAAATGCCGATGACTTTATATTTGTTCCGGACGGAAACGGAGCTATTATTAAAACAGGAATTGAGGACCCTGATTTCACGCCCGTTTCCCTCAAGGTTTACGGCGATGACCCTGCTGTCATCAACAGCGGTAAAGCCTCCGCCCCCTTAGGAGCCTTCGGCATTAAACACGGAAAAGGAGCATTCCTCAGTATTATTGAAAGCGGCGACGCAGCAGCAGATATTAACGCATTCAGGCTGTCTGACACTTCACTTAACAGCGTAGGCGCAGAATTTGCCGTTACCGACGTTTCCGCTGAAGCCAAAAAGACCAAACAGGTTAAAGCTTTGGGGAACGAGTATAACGGCGAAATCCGACTTTGCTACAGATTTCTTTCCGGAAAATCGGCTACATATTCGGGAATGGCAACAGCCTGCCGTGAAAATCTTATCAGAAATTCTGTAATCTCTTCTAAATCTTTAAGCGCAATCGATTCTTCTCTTCCTCTTGTAGTTAATTTGCAGTTCGGCTTTTCAGACTCAAAGGGTAAGCTTACGGTAAAATCCACCTTTGAGCAGGCGCAAACACTGATGAATCTTTTAAAGGCAAAGGGCATAAACAGCGTTTATCTTCACGCAAGCGGTTTGTTTACAGACGCCAATAACGGCGAAAGCGGAGATTTCGGTGATTTCATTAAACAGCTTGGAAGCAAAGAAGATTACGCTTCGCTTTATTCATATATGAAAACTCAGAATTTCCCGATATATATCGACACGCCTATTCTGTCAGTCAAAAAAGCTTCGGGAAACAAAGCAAAAAACCTTTACGGAAGCAAAATGACATATTCCGCCGCAGCTTCAACCCTTAACCTTTCCTCTGCAAAACGCGGCTACCTTAAAATGTCGGAGCTTGAAGACGTAATTGAGGAAATTTTAAATAACTCTTCCGATATTTCTTTCGACGGATTTGCATTAAGCGACATAGGCACAGTGCTTTATTCCGACTATTCAGCAGACTTTTACCCGAGAGAAAGCAGTAAAAAAGAAATTTCGGCTCTCATTCCCGTTCTTTCCTCAAACAAGCCCGTTATGATAAGCAAGGGTAATTTCTATTCGCTGAAAAATGTAAGCGTAATTTCCGACATTCCTCAGAGTACCGTATCCCGCAAGGAAAATGACGCCTACCGAGCAATTCCGTTCGCATCTCTGATTCTTCACGGTACCTACGATTACAGCTTAAACAGTATAAATTTAAGTGAAAATCCGGAAGAAACATTTCTTCGCTCAGTTGAATTCGGTGCTGTCCCCTCTGCCGACTGGTACTGTGTAAATACAGACGCCAACGACAAATACGGCTACAACAACAATATAAACGAAATCGTTTCCTACTGTGTTAAAGCAAGCGACATTCTTTCGGATTTACGCGGCGCGCGTATGACGTCCCATTATGAAGTTCAGTCGGGCGTGTTCTGCGCCGAATATAACAACAGCGCAAAGGTTTATGTGAATTATACTGAAAAAAGCGTAAAAATTAACGGTATTACGGTAAATGCGCGTGACTGTGTAAAAATTTCCTGATAATACAGCAAACCTCAAAAATCCTTATGGCTTTTTGAGGTTTTTTATTTAAATATATAATACCGTACAATTACGACAAATATTGACTTTATCTGCAATACAATATATAATGAAATTGTATAAATGTATTATATTTATATAAAAATCTTATTTTAAAGGAGTTAAATTATGTTTTGCTCAAATTGCGGAAAGCAAAATGAAGACAACGCTCTGTTTTGCGCAGATTGCGGTTCACGTCTTACAGCAAGCAGCCCTGTCCCCGAAACAGAAATTCTTTCTGAAGATTATTCCGAAAGCACCTACGCATATACTCCCGAAGCAAATTATAACCCCGAGCCTGAAACAACCTTGTTAAGCACACCCGAAGCGCCCTTTGCGCCTCCTGCATTTTCCGTAAACGAAATGCCACCTGCGCCTAAGAAAATGAAAAAGGGATTAAAGCTCGCTTTAATTCTTATACCCGTTGCAATTGTTCTTGCGGCTTTAATAGGTGTAGGTTCGTTTGCCGCCGTAAAGCTTAACAGTCCTCTTGTTAAAATCGGCAAGGGATTTTCAAAGCTTGTAACGTCCGGTCAGGCTTACAATTACAATGTATCTGTTGACAACGGTTACGATGATATAAAGGTTTCCGCTGATGTCAAATTTGACTTAAAGAGCAAAAGAATCGACCTTGTGAACGGCAAGTCTTCATTGGAAGGCGAAAAGGTAAATTTTGAAGCATTCCTTAATGCAAATGACGATGAATTAGGCTTTCATCTGGACGTTGATGACAGCGATTTGGAAATGTATGTCTACAACGGATATCAAATGATATATGAAGACGGTGAATTAACTGACGCCGACTCCCTTTACCAATACTATGCCGAAGTGTTCGGCATTGAAGAAAGCGAAATTAACGATATTATTTTCGGCTTTATTTCAATTGCCTTTGACGCCGCCAACGGCGACAAAACAACGGAAGAAGCTGAAAAGGAATTTATGGAAATTATTAAAAAATATTCCGATTCCGATATAGACTTTGACAAAATGAACCTTAAGGTTGACCAAAAGCTTGTAAAACAGACAGAAAAAGAACTTCAAAAATGCCTTACCGATAAAAAATGGCTTGAAGAAAACCTCGGTCTGACAGTTACAAAGGAAGGTAAAACCACTGTTTATTCCTTTAACATTCCTGTTGAAAAAGCTGTTAAAGCTCTGTTTGACATTTTAGAGCCGCTGTTAAAGGATTCTTATGACAAGGGTGTTGAAATTGCAAAGGACTCCATAGGCGAAGAAATCGATTCAGACGATATTCCTACTTTTGACGAAACTGTCAATGAATTCTTTGATACGCTTGAAGGCGCAGATGAAGATATTTCAATTACAGTTGACATTGAAATGGCAAAAAGCGAAATCACCGCAATAAATGTTAAGGTAAAAGAAAAAAGCGGCATTTCATCTGACACGGTTAAAGTAAAAGTTGAAATTTCCAAATCAGAAGATTTTTCAGCTCCGAAAACCGACGCTTACAAAAAGGACATTGACGAAGCAAAAGAGTTAATCAAAAAATTGGAAGAAGAGCGAAAGAACTACTACGACAATTATTACGATGACTACTATAATGATTACAGCGATGACTACTACGGCGACGATTACACCGATTATTATATTTCATAGCTTGTAAATTATAAATCTAAGACCTTAAAGAGCCAAACGCTTTTTAAGGTCTTTTTCTGTCTGTATACAAATAAGATTACGGAATATTATTCAGTTTAATTGTTTATTTTTCCGTAATAAACCTCTCCACACGCATTTTAAGCTTATACTTTTTTCTAAGCGACGCAACCGTTTCCATCATTTCGCTTTTGTGATGCAGGTCAATTGCCTCTTCATTTTTCCACTCATCAATTAAAAGAACAGTACACGGATCGTCCATAGGGAAGAAATATTCATATCTTATATTCCCCCTCCTCCTGCCTGATTTTATCTGCCGTGCCGCTCTGCACCATTTCCGTCGCAAAATTGCGGGCATTATCCCCCTCACCCGTATAATAAATATTAACTGTGATTTTCATACTATCGCTTTCCTCCGAAATTATTTATATCTTAATATTTGCATATTTTAATAACAACAGCAACAAAAAAACAGTATTAATTTTGTACTGTTTCACAAAGCAAATATCATATTACTCCTTGAAACTTACACAGATATATGTTAAAATATTAACGAAGCACGGAAGCGGGCAATTAAAATCCGTGCTTCGTTTATTTTAGGGTTAATTAAGGGGTAAAAATTATGATTTATATGGCTGTTTATGCGCTCGCAGTATTGGCGGAGTTTTATTTTGTGCCGAAGTTTTTAAAGGCGGCTTGGCCTAAAAGATGTATGAAGTCACTGGGCTACAAAATGGTTTGCTCTGCGCTGTTTATGATTTGCGCGCTGTGCTGTCTGCTCTATTCCAAAAGCTATACATCATTCTCTGTTTTTATGCTGCTCGGTCTGCTGTTCGGGCTTGTCGGCGACCTGCTTATCCACTACCCTGTTGACAAAAATACCATTGCAACTATGGGCGGCGGCGCGTTCGGAATAGGTCATATTTTTTACATAATTGCTTTTGCCTGCGCAATTAAGCAAATAACCCCGAATGAAAAGGTTTTTCATTACAGGGTTATAATCGTCACACTTTGCATTGTTGCTGTCGGCATAGCAATTAAATTTATTAAGAAAATTAAGCTGGGAGCTTTTGCCTTCCCTGTTTTGATTTACGCTATAATAATCACTACAATGCTTACAACGGCATATCAGCTTTCATTCCGTATGAGCTTTAATGCGGGCGTTCTTTTAACGGTTATGCTCGGCGCTGTTCTGTTTGTTGCCTCCGACGCTACAATCGTTCTGCTGATGTTCGGCGGAATGGGCGGCAACAGACCGCTGAAAGTATTTAACATTGTTACATATTTTCTCGGTCAGATACTGCTCGGTACAAGCATTTTATTTGTGAAATAATTATAAATATTTTTATTCGGAGAAATATATGATTTTACTGATATCAGGCGCTTCGCACACGGGTAAAACCCTTTTGGCGCAAAAGCTTCTTGAAAAATACGGCTATCCCTACCTCTCGATTGACCATTTGAAAATGGGGCTTATCAGAAGCGGTCACACCGATTTAACTCCCGAAAGCAGTGACGAAGCCCTTACTGAATATCTATGGCAAATCGTTAAAGAAATAATAAAAACCGCCGTTGAAAACGAGCAAAACCTTATTGTTGAGGGGTGCTATATCCCTTTTAATTGGGCAAAAGATTTTGAGCCTGATTACCTTACAGAGATTAAATACTGCTGTCTGGTGATGAGTGAAAAATACATAAGAAACAATTATAACGATATAATAAAGTACGAAAATGTCATTGAAATGCGCCGCTCGGACTATATAATGGACGTGTTAATACACGACAACGCGAAAACGCTGAAAATGTGCCGTTTACACGGCGTAAAATACTGCTTGATTGATGACACTTACCCAAAGAATATAGACTTTTTTAATATTTAGTCTTTACAAAGCAAATTGCAGACAGATATTAAATGTGTAAAAATAACATTGACATAAGCACAAAATATGCTATAATATAAATGAACAAGGAGTTACCCGATAGACGGTTAGCCCTAAGAATAGTTAAAAATAACCGTTCCTATTGGCGTTGGGCGGTTATTTTTTATGCTTAATATGTAAAGAATAATTATTATCAAAGTAAGATAGATAATCGCTTTTTGCATCAGCATCACCCCCTAACAATAAATTAGAGGGCAAATACCCTCTAAAGAACAGAGGGCTAACCGCCTACCGTGAATGGACAACTCCTTGCCGTTAATTATTATACGGCAAAAAGCGAGTAAATATAACATAATTTTTAAAATATTCACAGCTAATATTTAATATAAATATTGAGGTTATTATGGAAATTTGGGACGGTTATTACAAAGACGGCACTCTCGCAAATGTGGATTTAATGCGGGGTGAGTCTGTTCCGAACGGTCTTTATCATCTTGTCTGCGAGGTGCTCGTCCGCCATACTGACGGTGATTTTCTTCTTATGCAAAGGGATTTTAATAAAGAAATGTATGCAGGTTTTTATGAAGCAACCGCCGGCGGTTCGGCGCTCAGGGGCGAGAATAAGATTGACTGCATAAAGCGTGAGCTGCTTGAGGAAACGGGCATTGTCTGCGGCGAATTTGAAGAAATCGCCTATAACGCCTTTGATGACGGACAGTCACTGTTTTACAGCTTTCTTTGCACTGTGGACTGCGACAAGCAAAGCGTTAAACTGCAAAAAGGCGAAACGGTTTCTTTTAAATGGGTGAACGAAAACAAGTTTATAGAATTTGTAAATTCCGATAAAATGATTGACAGACAAAAAAGAAGGTATACGAATTGGTTTATAGCCAAAGAATACATCAAAAAAGGATAATATTATTTATACCGATTTAAAAAGCCTTGAAACTGCAATAGTTCAAGGCTTTTTAGTTTAATTATTCTCAATAATCCATTTCAGAATATCCGCATTTACTTTTTTCAAATCTTTATATTTATCAAATCTTCCGAAAAATTCTATACAAATAATTTGAATTGAATAAATTACATACGGAATAGCCTGCTTTTCATCATTTGTCAACGGAGAAACCGAATCATAGCCCAAAATGGCTTTTTTCAATATTTCAAACCAAATGCTTTTATCAGTATCCGCATCCGTGAAACACTCTGAAAGTATTGATGTTGCAAAATAACAGATGTCAAAAATTCTAATGTTTATCTCGCTAAAATCAAAGTCGAGAAATCCGCTGAATTTTCCGTTATCAAAAAGAATATTTGACGGGTTTATGTCACGGTGAATAATCTGTTTCGGCAAATTATCATATTTCGCACTGAATTTTTCAATATAAACATCAACAAAATCATCAGACAAATTAAGTTTACTTTTGACATTATCGGTTATTTGAGTGCAAATATCCGCCTTTTCATATTCACATTCATTCAGCGTTATCAATGCTTTATGAAGCTTTGCAATTTCTTTGCCTATTTCATATGCCAAGTCAGTGTTATTAAAAATATCCGTGTATTTTAACTGACTACCTTTTATTCGTTCAGTTAAGAAAAAGTACATTTCACCGCTTGATACATAACTGTCGCCGTTAACCGTTTTAATAATTTTAAATGACCTGACATCAGCGCTCGCCAACGCCTCCGATATACTGATATTTCTTTTTACACTCCCCAAATTTGCCGTAAATTTGACAATGTAATTATCGCCCACATAATATGCATTACCATTTTGTCTGCCTGTATTTTCATTATAGACATTTGATATTTCTTCGTTTTGAAGTCCCCACTCAGACAGCAGTTTTTGCACGGTGTTTTTTGAAAGCATAATGTTTTCCTCCTGCAAAATGTTAATTCTGTACGGCTTAATGCTTTTATGCAGCTTAATAAAATCCGAAGGCGAACAGTTAAATTCACTTTTAAATGCTTTGTAAAAGCCTGCGTAGGTTTCAAATCCGTAATCAAAAGCCGCATCGGTTTTTGAGCGCCCGTTCGCCATTTCAAAAACCGCATGCAAAAGCTTTCTGCGGTTAATATATTCACGGGGCGAAACGCCGACAAAAGATTTGAATAATCTGCAATAGTGAACAGCGGAATAGCCAGCCGCATCGCAAAGCCCGTCAACCGTCAGTTCTGCTTTCAAATTATCTTCAATATAATCAATACTTTTTTGAATTATCACACGGACGCTCATTTTTCTTCTCCTCGTATAAAAATAGTATCTCTTTGCAATGACAATACGCGCTGTTTCTCACGCTGCCGAGAAATTAGTTCAACTTATTTTTATTTTGCTGAGTCAGGATACTCCTGATTAGCAAGAAAATACTTTTTGCTTTTTTATTTGCTTAAAACCGCGTCTTAACATCTGTTTTGTTATTACCGTTTTCACCGTTATTCAATTAACAACCGTTTTTTATTTAAAATTTAACAGTCAGTCTTTTAAAATTTACTTGTAAGCCGATATTAGAATAACATAATTTGCCGCAAATACATTTCCTATTTTATCAAAAAGATTATTTGTAGCGTGAAAAGTCTATATTATTAAAATTACAGCAAAATAAGAGTTGACAAAACGTGCAGTTATATGTATAATATAACAGTGCTTTTGAGGGTTTTGAATTTTTTCAGAACACTAAGGCTTAAGTAAATTCAGAATAATGTAAGTTGAAGTAGCTAAAAGCGCACAATACTAAGAGTACATAAACTCATTAACAAAATATAGGGGTATAGCTCAGTTGGTAGAGCAGCGGTCTCCAAAACCGCGTGCCGAGGGTTCAAGTCCTTCTGCCCCTGCCACACCAAAAGCCTTGAAACAGCGTGGTTTCAAGGCTTTTTCTTTGTCTTTCTGTGGTCGGCACTAGGTCTCGAAAGCCGCATTTTGGCGTTCAAATTAAGCGTCAATTTCGTATCTGTTGCCACCTGTTTCCAACAATTACGTCTGTTACATCATCAATATAGCATCACTATTATATCTTACTACAGTTCTATACTAAACTCTTTAAGAATATCGGGGAAATCATTAGAATTGAACCAATGTCTATAATCATTATCATCTTTTAATCTAATCATAAAAATTGGCAACCATAATTTTGAATTCATTATTTCTGATTTCCAATTATTGTTATTACTTAGTTTTTTATACTCTTCAAGGATATATTGGAACAGTTTTGTATTTGATTTCTTTCCAATTTTAACTAGCGAGGCTAAAATCACAGGATTATTGTTATTAGAATCAAGTTTCGCTATCAATTCATCAATTAAATCATTATTGCAATTGTTTATAATAGTATAATAGTGCCAAATTTGAAGAATAGTATTTGAATATTTATTATCAATTAATTCATTATAATCAAATAATATTTTGATAAGTTTATCTTTTTTACTTGATTTATTTACCATCATATCAATTAACTTGTACACTCTACTAGAAAGAATAATGTAAGTTTGTGATAATTGTAATAAATAAGAAAATAGAAATTCTTCTGTTTCTTTTAAATTGAGCAAATCGTTAGATAATTTTCTGACAATTAGTGTAATACAAGTTTTTATTTGAGAAAAATTATTATCTTGTATAAGCTTAGTAAAATATTTTTTTAAATGAACGAATTCTTTATCTGTAAGTTGAACATTTTCCTTACTAACGATCCAAAAAAAATCATTCTCTATTTCCTGCATATCAACTTTTGGATAATCATAAATACATGGTATTAATTTTGTTTTATTTCCATTAATTCTTAGTCGGTATTCGTTTAATATCTGTTGCAGTTTAATTTTTAGATCTTCAAGTAATTCTTGCGAATTTGAAAAAAATGTAAAATCATCAACATATCTTATGTACGAAATGTCTTTGTTTTCAATTAGTTTACTTATTTCATAATCTACACAAATCATGCTTAGTTCAGCAGCAACATGTGAAGAAAAAACACCTGCTGGTATACCTTTAGTTTGATTAGCATTTATTCTTTGGTGAAACACATCTAAAAATTCAAAATATTTTTCAGGGAAAGATAAGGACTTGAAAGGTTCTTTATTATAAATCCTATGAAAATAATGAGTATATAAATTGGGAAAAAATGATTCTAAATCAATAGATAGTTTGTATATATATGATCCTTGCTTTTTATAATATGTATTTCTATTCGTGGCAATTCTTGCATTGCTAGTAATTTTGTTGTTTCTTTCTGCAAAAATACCAGCTTCTATTTCAAAGTCATCATACTCATGTGAAATTTTAAATGTTTTTTCGAACATAAGATATGAATTAGAATTACAAATATATTTCTTGTTATCTTTGTTAATATATAACTCGCTAAATATCTCATCATACATATAAATTGTATTATAAATAAACGCTATATAATGCTGCAAATTAGGAATTTGCATTTCTCTCAAACTTCCATTGTTTTTTACATCATAAAAAGTGATTGGTTCAACACCCGGTCGCCTTATATAAGGCGGGGAACTAATACTCTTAAAATTTACAATAAAATTATCGTCATCTAAGTCATAGCAATTAGAGTTTTTATTCTGAATGCTTTCTATAACATTAAGTATATCTGCTGAAAAATCATTAAAATTTAATATAGGCGGAAGTTCAGCATACCAAATACTATTTAATAATATTAATGAATTTTCTTGTAAATATTTTTCATTCAAATCTATCATTTTTCTTTCTCCTAGTCGGTTGCTATCATTATTAAAGTATATTATTGATTTTTACCATATTCAATTTAAAAAATACACATAAAATATATTGAAATGGCTATCATGGTAACGGCGAGAATTATTGCCACAATGAAATTGATATATTTTTTTATTAGTGTTATAAATTTATTTTTGCTATTGGATAAAGATCTATTTTCTATTTGTTTTAAAATGCTATTTATTCTATTTCTCAAATGAATAAGTTTACTACTTTCGAAGATAAGCAAAGAACAGGAAACTATAGTAAATAAAATACCTGCTACTGGAAATACTTTAGGATTAATATTTAAATCTATAAATTTAATATTAAAACAAGAACAGCATATAGGAAAACAGATTATTACCAAATTGGTTATATACATAGAAGATAATACTTTCCAATAGTGTGAGTGTCTATGCATCCACTCGTTGTGATAATGGTTTAGTAATGCAATTTCTTTTTCAAGCTTATCCATCTGAATTCACCTCTTAGTATCTTGACTTATTATAACATATTATTTAAATATGTAAAATACTATTTATCCTTATTCTTTGTTTACTGCGATACAAATTTTGACCGCCCAAGGTTTTGCTTGAGCGGTCTGTTAGCATCTTGTATAATTTTAATTACATCTCAAATCCTTCTGTGATGCCGCCGAGCCTGCTTGTGTCCTTTTTCACATAATACAGCTCCGTAATCTGCGAAGTGCTGTGGCCGAGCAGGTCGGCGACTTGGCGAGGAGTTAAAGATTTTATTGAGCCGTCCGATTGCTTAATACCGTTTACAAGGTTTGTTGCGAATGTGTGTCTTAGACTGTGTAATCCTTTCGTTTCAATCCCTGCGGCTTTCAGTATTCTGTAGTATCTTTTCCGAAAGTTTACAGGGCGAGTGTAACCGCCGTTCTCGTCGACCACAAGGGGCGTATTTTCGCCGAAGTAGGCTTCCCCTCTATCATCTCGATTGCCGTCTTATTGAGGGGCACAGTGCGTTTACTGGCGGTGCTTTTCAGCTTGCCGATTTTAATTTCCCGTCCGCTTGTAAATTCCGTACCGTTTCTTCTCGATACCTCTTTTACACCCTGCCGTACTGTCAGTGTTTTGTTTTCTAAGTCAATATCGCTATTTAGTAATCCAAGTAGCTCGCCTGTTCGCAGTCCTGTGTTCAGCATCAGAATATACGCCGCCGATTGCTGATACAGTCCTTTTCCCGTGCCCCAACACCTAAAACATTCCTTTTTGAATTTTTCAATTTCTTCCGCTGTGAAAACTGTTACAGTTTCATTGGTCGGAAGGTTTTCTTTATTCTGTGCCGACAAGAAATTGCTTTTCTTTATCATTTCCACATTCGCCATGGGATTTTTCGGAATCAATTCTTCTCGGTAGAGATATCGGAAATATTCATTCAGCACCACATAGGCTTTTTTGACCGTAGTGTAAGCATATCCCTTGTTCATCCAATAGTTCAGAAGATTTTTTATGTCCGCCGAGGTAATATCACCGACCGCTTTCTCACCGAGCAGAGGATAAATTTGATTTTTGGCGCTGCACTCGCTTCGGTCATAAGTGGTCGGTTCGACTGACGGAAATTTGAACACTTGCAACCAAGTTTGCATACTGTCTTTCAGCATTTTCTTTGACTCATCCGAATCGATTATCTGATTTTCAAATTCAGAAACATACTCTGTCATTTTTCGATTGACCGCCTGTTTCGTTGTTCCCGAAAATGATTTCCGTTTTCGCTTGCCATGCTCGTCCATATACCATACAACACCGCACCACCGTCCGTCTGTTCTTTTAAAAGCATTGCCGTTAGTTAATAACTTTCGTTGCATAATCTTCACCTCGATATATGATTTTGAACTTATATATGCTGTTCTTTGTTATCATTACAAGCTCATCATCGGTTATTGTGTATTCGCCGAATCCTGTGCTTAGACAATTGCCGATAAAATCATTAAACACAATAAATCTTTTGCCCTTGAAATTCTGCGTGCTTTCATAAATTGTCAGTGTGGATTGAAATCCGAGAAACCCCTCACGCCATTTCCACTCTGAATATTCCATATCGGAAAGTTTTTCGACCGACACAAGTTCTGCGATCAAAAATCTTTCTACAATAATCGGCATAAAATCACTTCCTCTCAAGCACCATACAATACCATAAGCAGCTTCATATATCCAGTGAAAATAAAAAGTTTATCAAAGAATTCACATAATAATTTCCCTTATTTCCGATATAATATCAAGGGAATTTACCCTTAATGTCTTGACTGTTCCCTTAAATTGTGTTAATATTTAAGGTAAATACACGGAGGATAAGGAAATGAGAACATTTAATTATTCTGCAATCAAAGATCAAAAGTGGGATTCAGAGATCTTAAGTTTGATTGCCGCCATATACAAGGAAGCGGGCAAGCAGGAGCAGTATTTAAAGCAACGCCCGCAGGAGCTTGAAAAGCTTGTGGAAATTGCAAAGATACAGAGTACAGAAGCTTCCAATGCCATTGAAGGCATTGTTACCACAAGCACCCGTATCAAACAACTCGTAGAAGAAAAAACCGCACCGAAAAACAGAGATGAACAGGAAATCGCAGGTTACCGTGATGTACTAAACATCATACATGAAAGCTTTGACGCTATCCCCATTACGCAGAACTATATTTTACAGCTTCATAAAATTTTGTACAGCCATATGAACAATCCGTTGGCAGGCAGAACGAAAAACGTACAGAATTATATCAGCGCCACCTATCCTGACGGTCATGTGGAAACACTATTCACACCGCTCACACCTTATGAAACACCGGAAGCGTTGGACAAAATCTGCGAGGAGTATAATCGAGTGATTGGTAACATGGAATTAGAGCCGCTGATTGCCATTCCAGTATTTATCCATGACTTTCTGTGCATCCATCCTTTCAATGACGGAAACGGCAGAATGAGCAGACTGCTGACAACACTGCTTCTGTACAGAAACGGATTTTATGTCGGCAAGTATATCTCCATCGAAGCCAAGATAGCAAAAAACAAAGACCTTTACTATGACGCACTTGCCAAATCCCAAACAGGTTGGCATGAAGGCGCTGAAGATGCTGTTCCCTTTATTAAATACTTTCTCGGAACAGTTCTTGCGGCATACAAGGATTTTGAGGAGCGGTTTGCCCTTGTAGAGACAAAACTGTCCGCACTTGAAACCGTACGGCTTGCATCACAGAATAAGATCGGGCGATTCACCAAGCAAGATATACGGGAGTTTTGTCCCTCGCTCAGCATCAGTTCCATTGAAGGCGCTTTGCGCAAAATGGTCGCCTGCGGTGAACTCAAGCGAGAAGGCAACGGTAAAAGCACTTGCTATTTCAGACTCAAATAGATTGCTCTTCCCTAACATGAATATTTCTACAAAGAAAATATCGCTAAATCAATATTCTTGAATTTCAAATATTCTTATGCTATACTGTTATTAGAAAAATAAAGGAGGTATTTTCGTGAACAATAAAATATACACTACTGATGAAATTCGTAAGATTGTTTTCCCTATCGCTCTTCAACACGGCATTGAACGAGTGTTCCTGTTTGGTTCTTATGCTCGCGGAGATGCCACCGCAACGAGTGATCTTGATTTTAGAATAGACAATGGCAACGCCACCGACTATTTTGCACTGGGACAGATGTATTGCGACCTTGAAGATGTATTTCAAAAAAAGTTGGATTTATTAACAACCGGCAGCCTTGACCAAAAATTTCTTGACAGGATAGCAAAGGAGGAAATTTTGATATATGAAAGCTAATGAACGTGATACTGCAATCATCGAAAAAGTTCTTGACTATTGCACACAAATTTCTGACACTCACGAGAGATTTAATGACTCATACGATCAGTTTAGTTCTGATTTCATATATCGGAACGCTATCTGCCTTTGCCTACTGCAAATCGGTGAGCTATCCGGAAGGCTGTCCGACGATTTCAAAGACGGACACACCAATATTCCTTGGCGAGCAATCCGAGGTATGAGAAATATGGTTGCTCATGAATACGGTCATATTGATGTTCCAACGCTTTGGAATACTTCACACAAATATATCCTGGAATTAAAAGCGTTTTGTGAAACAGTTTTATCCAATGAAGAAGCAGAAGACACATCGCAAAACTTTACCCAAACAATGTAGTTTCCTTTAAGCAGACCTCAATCGGTCTGCTTTTTTACATGCTCAGAGTAAAGTCTTGCTCATCGTCGCTGTATTCGGGAATACTGCGGTCGGTTTTTAAGCCGTGTGCCTGCTTTTTCTGTTCGATTTTAGATTTCAGTTTGGAATCCATTTGTGCACTGAGTTTTGCTCTGCGTTTATGACAGCTTGATGCTATCGCTTTGGCAAGCTGAAGAATAAGATTTCCGACAGAAGAATTGACCGATATCGGCTGTCCCTGCTGTTCGGCTTTCATTATAAGAACTGCAGAACGGATAACCGCATTTTTAATATCCCTGAATTCTTTGTTTTCTTCCAACGGAATATCAGGACTTTTCTTATCGTAATAAACAGACAGCTTTTCACGGTTCGCTTTGTTCCACTCAGAATATAGCTCTGATATCCGTTCATCCTTTGCAAGCTCAGCAACGATAGAGTCAACTGTCTGCTTAATATTTTTTGGAAAATATCCGTATACTTTTTTGCCTTTGTGATTTGTAAGCTGATCGATCAGTCTAACATACAGATTTTGAATTTTTTCCGATGCAAATGTCGGTGTTTCCGCACCTCTCAGCAGTTTGTCTATTCGCTTTTTCGTTTCTGCCCGAACCTCGTCACGCATCTGTGTTTCCAAGGTGAATGCATGGTACATTTCATTGCGGAAGATATCTTTTGCAAACATCGCTCGCATATCTTCAATTCCCTTGTTTGTAAGATAACCTTGTTTAATATCTTTGGAATACACCATCAGGTGAATGTGCGGATGATGTGCCGTGTTATGAAAAGCGCCGTACCACTGCATTTGAGATGGATCTATTTTGTGTGCCTCTGCTATTTGCAAAGCATTACGGCAGACAAGCTCTTTCCATGCATCTGCTTTGTTGTATCCGAGACGTTCTGCATCTTCACGCCTCAAGCTAATGACATGCGTCCACAATATGCCTTCGTGATTAGACACTTCGTCTGCAACCTTATCAACATCAATTTTATCATCTGTCTGCGAAAACAAACCGTGTCTGCCGAGTTTTTCAACTCCCGGTCGCTCGCCGTAATATTTGACTAACTTTTTTACACCGTCAATACGGTTGGAGTTGCGTTCAATAAATGCGTCAAGAAATTCCGATGCTGTATATCTTGTTTCCTGTTCCTGATAAGTTTTCAGTTCGGGATAAATAAGAGCCTCGGGAACGGCGGTTATACATTCGCAGATAAGCTCTCTCTGCTTTTTCGTAGGCGGTTTGCTGTCAATTCCGTTGGGCAGTTTTTCAACACCTTCCCGTGTTCCCATATATCTAATCAGTTTTCCTGCATTAACCCTTGCAGGATTTTTGATATATCTGCTTGTAAATATTATCTTCGGCATTGTTATTCTCCGTTCTGCCATTCGTAGGCATCCTCAAATGTTACAACACCGCCCAGCCTAGCAACTTCTTCAGCGCAGGAATTTCTGAGTCTTTCCATTGTGTGCTCATCAATTTCGTTCTGACTTGCAATCAGATTGTTTACGATAGATTGCTCAACTGACAGTTTGAAAAGCATTTTTGAGATATTCTGTTCCACACTGCCAATCTCACTTTTGATGCTTTGTGCAAGAATAGGAGATATGAAATCCACGCATTTCTTCTGCCGTAAATATCCGATATAGAATTTTATTGCCTCTGTTACAAAATCGCTTTTAGACGTTGCATTTGCTTCGTCTAACATACTTTCCATTTCCATTACCAATGATGGTCTCAGCCAGTATGCATATTTTTGTTTTTTATCTTCCATAATTCATAGACCCCGTTTTATTTTTTGTAATATTCTCCGAAATGCGGTCGGCTCTGCCGTCCGCTGTGAACTGCGAGGGACAAATAGCCCCCTCACTTTAACCTGCTTTCCCATAATATCCGCTGATTTTGGCGGAGATTATGCTATCCTGCTTTGAACTGTGCTTGTAACAATTTCGCCCGTTCTATCTGTTGAGCATAATTATGCATTACTGCTTGTTCAATCGGCAGAATTGTATAGAGCAGATTGCCATTACGTTTTATTCCGTCCTTGGTATAAATGATAGTTGGCTCTGTCACAATTAAATGCTTTCGTTCAAGCAGTTTTACATATTTGCTCACTGTGTTGCGTGACATTTTCAGCGATTGACCGATAGTTTTGTAACTTGGATGGCACTGAAATGTTTTTCGGTTTTCACGGTAAAGCAAGTACGCATAGACTGCTATCTCTCCGTAGGAAAGATTTAAGCAGAAGATTTCATTCGGCAGAGGAAAATAGTTTTTGACAGCGTCCCGTTTCAAATATTGTTGATATTTCAATCTATCGCTTGCTCCTTTCCGACTGCTTGTTCGTCCATTCAATAAACTTTTCTTTGGGTACGATTAAACGGTTGCCGATTTTTATACTCGGAAAATCATCTCGGTGTATCAACTCATAGGCTGTGGTTGACGATATCCCGAGCACCTTGCTGACCAACTCTGCATTGAAAAACAACGGCAGTTCGTCATAAGACTTGTAAACGGATTGTTTCATATTTTTTCACCTCCCGCAATTTTTTCACAGCATTATGCCGTGTATGTAACTCTACTGCAAATTAAATCTTTTCTTTCTGCCAGTGTATAAATTTTTTTGACAAAACAAAAAGACCTTATCCCATACTCAGATACGGATACAAAAACAAAGCGGACAAAAATGTTCGATTATTTTCAGTAGTCCATGCCTGAATATGTAAATAAAGTCTTTGCGTTTAAATAAATAAGTAAATAAAATATGTTAATTAAATTTCGCTGTTTAATCAGCATTTTGATAGGCACATATTAAATTGTGTTGACAGTATAACCTAATTTCAAATTTCTGTCAAGGTTTTTGAATAAAAAGTGATATTTCAGGGAATAATATTTTATTTGTGCTTTAAATTTTTTATATAATTTATGAAAGGAAAATAATATAAAGCAAAAAGGAACAAGGCTGAATCGAAATCCAGCCCTGTCTTAATCGTTTATATTCAGTGTAGACAGCGTGCTCATTACGAGTAGCACGTCAATCCATCTCTATCCATAGCACTCATTATATCACACTTTTCACTGCTGTAAAATTCAGCAATGCTTATCTATGCAACATCTACACCTTGTTACAATACACGTCAGTATCTTAAAAAATTGCGAAAGTCAAAAGAAAATTAAATAAATATCTCTGGGTAATTAATTCTTACTATTTCCATTGCGGCCAACATATCTCCTGAGGCAACATGTAAAATCCTTTTATCAATTACTAAATATTTATCTTTTTCTTTTATATATTGTACAAATGGCGGTTTTAACAACAATAAAGCATGTTCTCGCATAAATCCATATTTTTGCAATAGAATAACTAAATTATTGCTCGTTCCATATTCTACATATTCATACCAATCATTTTGTAAAGCTTGTTCTCCTCGTATTTTAATTATAGCTTCAGAAAAACGCAAAAAATACATAGAGAACTTATAATTAACTATTTGTTCTAAGTCTTTCATAGCCTCATTAATAATTTGATTCTTGTGTTTTAAAGAACCATTATACGCTTCAAGATGATATATAGGATCATACGATATCAATTTACTACCCGTTTGTTGATAATGATTAATCGCACCACGCACTATTTCATGAAGTCCCCTGCCTTCCATCCATTGAGTTAATATAACCGTATAATACCGCAATCTTTCTCCTCTTCCTAAAGTATCTTTTTCATAAATAGACCATTGAAATACTTGGGATAAATATTTTAGGAAAGAAAGACAGGTTTGGTAATTAAAAGTGCTTGGATAATTAATATTAGTAGAAGCTACCGCCTTATAGAGCGATTCTTTTTGCTTAGCGGACACATTAATGTCATCATCCGCTTGAACAATATCTCGAAATTGATTTCTAATGTCAATAATATCCTGTGGATTAAGTACATCACTTTTTCGAAAATCTCTGACGATATAGCTATCCTTCTTATTACACAGGTCATAAAGAAGCATATTCAAGCATTTTGTGGCATACTCATATGTGATCTCACTAAAACCCCGATCTGAATATTTTTCGCCTGCTTCTAATAGATTTGTTTTTCCCTGCAATAATATATCAACTATATATTTTTTGTGTTTATGTTCCAATGCTTTTGATGGTAGCAAATCTTGTTTTGGCAATGGTTTTAGTAAAACATTATTAAAATAATCTTGTGTATGCCTATTCTCGATAATCATAAAGACATTGCCATATTCATTTAGTGTTACTCTTCCAGCTCTGCCAATCAAGTTGAAAGCATCTATAACAGACATTGCAGCTCTTCCCTTTTTATTATCAAATATAAAAAGGTTATCTACTGGAACATTCACACCTTCTAATAGAGTACTGGTACAAAAACAGTATTTAATATCACCATTCCTAAGAAGCTCCTCAATTTGTGCTCTTATTTCCGCAGGTAACGCACCAATATGAAAAGCTACCCCTTTACGAATAAGATTTGCCAAATAATACTCTTTGTGAATCTTTTGCTCAATTTCCTTGGCTACAGTTTCTAAACGTAGATTAATTTTTGCAAGATCTATCGATTCTTTATTTTTTTCTAACAATCTGCTAAGTTGAATAGCATATTCAATAGCTTTATTCGCCGATGAAACATATATCAAATTACACTTATTTGCTCCCAAATACACTAGAGCACTCATGCGATCTGAAAAATAATCATAAAAAGAACCACATAGAGTGGATTTTTTTATCAAATTATTAATTATCGAATATTCTCTAGTGTTGAAATCCAAATAGATCTTATTTTGTATAACTGGCGAAAAACTAAAGGCTTGTCCTGACGATTGGTTATTTGATTGTGTGTAAAAATCAGTTAACTCAAGATAAACATCTGGATTTGGAATTACGGGCGAAGAGAAATAAATACAAGAATTCGAATTTCCCTTGAGCATTTCTAAAATCTTATAATATGTAACACTCCTCTTATCTTTATCAGATATTTTATGAGCTTCGTCGATAAAAATATAGTGGAATTTTATATCAGGTTGCTTTAATAAAGAATAATATAGCCTTTCGGGAGTCAAGATTGCTATAAACTT
>CANARN010000016.1 GCA_947364045.1 uncultured Clostridia bacterium | reverse complement strand
AAAAAAAAAAAATAGATTTTGTTTGGTTTTTTTTTTTTTTTTTAATAATAAAAATAAAAACACGACTGTGTAAACTGGATAAAAGATTTTTTTGAGAAAAACGGTAAGGGCTGTAACGCAGTTTTAGGCATTTCCGGCGGTAAGGACAGCTCTGTTGCGGCGGCGCTGTGCGTTGAGGCGCTGGGACGTGACAGGGTAATAGGGGTGCTTATGCCCTGCGGAGAGCAGGCGGATATAGACGCATCCTACACTCTTGTAAACCATCTCGGCATAAAGCATTTTGTTGTAAATATTAAGGCTGCGGTTGATGGGCTTAAAAATGCAATACCCTTTGAGTTGTCAGAGCAGAGCGTTGTAAATATTTCTCCGAGAATAAGGATGGCAACGGTTTATGCAGTTGCGCAGAGCAATAACGGCAGAGTGGTGAATACCTGCAATCTTTCTGAGGATTGGGTAGGGTATTCCACCCGTTACGGCGATGCGGCAGGGGATTTCAGCCCGCTTTCACACTTGACCGTGCAGGAGGTTAAGGCGATAGGCACAGTTCTCGGGCTTCCGCAGGAGCTTGTTGAAAAAGTACCCATTGACGGTCTTTGCGGAAAAACGGATGAGGATAATTTGGGCTTTACCTACGCTGTACTTGACCGTTATATCCGTACAGGTGAAATAGAAGATGAAAAAACGAAAGCGATTATTGACAAAAAGCACGAAATGAATAAATTCAAGCTTGAGCTTATGCCGTCCTTTGAGCCGAACATCTGAAATCAAAAACGCATTAAAATAAATTAACAGGGCATACAGAAAAAGTATGTCCTGTTTTTATATAAACAACAGCAAGCAATAAGGGCAAAACGCTGTGAAAAATTTATCCCGTCAATTTATTTCTTAATTGGTTTAAAATAATTTTTTCACGCCGTGATACCTGCACCTGTGAAATGCCAAGCTCCTGTGCTGTCTTACTTTGAGTAAGCTCGGCAAAATATCTTAAATATATCAGCTTTTTATCGTTTTCGGGCAGAGTGGAAATTGCCCTTTGCACAGATATTCTGTTGTCAATTCCCGAATAAATATCGTAATCGGGAATGTCGGTCTGTCCTTCGCCCTCGCTGTCCGTAAGCGACACAACAGGGTAGGCGACGCATAAAAGCTCCGCTGTTTCTGCATCGTCAATTCCCAGAAGCCCGGAAAGCTCTGAAACAGTCGGAACAGCTCCGTTTTCTTTCTCAAATTTTTCAGCTGTCAGGCGCAAATTTCTTGCCCGTTCTTTGAGACTTCGGCTGATTTTTACTGAGCCTTCGTCACGGAAAATTCTCTTTATTTCGCCGAGAATTGCAGGCACGGCATACGTTGAAAATGCAAAGCCCAGCTTTTCGTTGAATCTGTCTGCGGCGTGAATTAACCCTATGCACCCTGCGGAATAAAGGTCCTCGTATTCCACGCCTTTTCCTAAAAATCTTGAAGCGCAGCTTCCCACAAGACCGAGATTTTCTGTTATCAGTTCGTTACGTGTCATTTTGCACGTCCGAAAATCCGTTTATAAAGCGTAACGGTTGTACCTCTGCCGACAGATGAGCGGACGGTAAGCTTGTCCGTAAAGCTTTCCATAACCGAAAAGCCAAGACCCGCCCTGTCGCTGCCGCCTGTTGTGAACAGCGGCTCACGGGCTTTCTTTATGTCCTCAATGCCCGCTCCTCTGTCTTTAATTGTAATAAGTACTGCGGATTCACTTTTTATTCTCACGGTTATAAAAATTTTTCCCACGCTGTTTTTGTAGCCGTGGACAATGCAGTTTGTAACAGCCTCGCTGACTGCCGTTTTAATGTCATTTATCTCTTCAAGCGTGGGGTCAAGCTGAGCGGCAAATGCGGCAACGGCAGTGCGCGTAAAGCCTTCGTTTACGGAGCGGGAGTCAACCGTCATTTTAAATTCATTTACGTTCATTTTTTACTCCTCCTTTTTTAATGCTTGCAATATTTGAAAGCCCCGCTAGCTTCATGACCTTGTAGGCGGAATCCGACAGACCGCAAACGGTAAGCGTGCCGTCATATTGCGAGCAAAGCTTGTACCGCCCCATTACAAGCCCTATGCCCGAGCTGTCCATAAAGGTTACGTCTGTAAAGTCAAGTACAGTGCTTTTCGGTCTTGAATTTTCAATTTTATCGTCAATTTCAAGGCGAATTGCAAAACTCGAATGGTGGTCGATTTCGCCGCTTAAATAACAGTATAAGGTTTCGTCCTGAAATTCTGTTCTGACGCCCATAGTTATCACTCCTGTGTGTTTTTTTCTTATCAAATATTATAAAACCCATACAATGCAAAACTTGTCGCAAATGAGGGGCATTAAAAAAATCACCCGAAGAATAAACATCGGATGATTTTCAGTAATTTTAAATTTTATTTTAACCTATGGAGCTTACCTTAAAGGTGTAGGTGTACTCTCTGTTCGGGTGCATAATGTACGGCTCACGTACGTGTGCGTCGCCGGGTAAATCGCCGCCCACGCCCATCTGGTCAAGGTCAATTGAAACAAAGGTTGCGTCACGGTCGGGGACCTCGTGAATGTGTTTGGCTAATTGCAGTTCATTCTGTGTATAATGGTGTGCGCTGAAGCAAATCGGAGTATCAACACCCTCAATTCTTAAGCCCTTGCCGTCCGCATTTTTAAATTCAACGAAACGTACGTCTGTGCGGTTCCCGTTTTCCTGCGGGCGCATATAGTGATGCTCAAGGTCGGAAACGCTCATTTCGTGAAGTGTTATTTTACCGCCTGTTTTTCTGTCACAGTAGGTTTCCTGCGGACCTCTGCCGTACCACTTAACAAAGTCATATTCACGCAAAATTCCGAACATTGTGCCGAATCTTAAAAGATTTATCATTTTCGGTGTGCCTGTGTGAGTGAGTGTAAAGCTGCCGTCAGGGCTTACAACGATTTTGGATGTAGTATTTTCAAACAGCTTAACGCTCCACGAGATATCAATTTCGACCTGACCGTTTGAATTTTTTGTAACATTCGTGACCTTGCCGCTCGCACTGTTTGTAGCTCTCTGCCAGTTAAAATACGGGTGGAAGGGAATAAGAGGCGGAACAAAGTTTGTATTTGAAAGGTCATTGTCCGTAACAGCGCGGAAGTAGTTGGGAGTTACGGGCGAACGCAAAAGCTCTTTTCCCGAAACTGTGTATGACACAATTTTTCCGTCCTGAATTTTAAGGGAAAAGCTGTCACCCTTAACAAAGACTCCGCCGTCGCTCTTGACATACTGTATATTACCGTTTGCAGAATTTGTAATTTTTTTATCTTCCGATTTAATAACGAACTGGTCAAAGCTTTGCTCATATCCCTTTTCGCACCAAGGTCTTTCATATTTATTGAGGTATGAAATAATTAAAACGCATTCGTCACTCGGCAGTGCGGTTAAATCATAGGGAACGGTAAATTCCGTTTCTGACAGAGGCGGGCAGTTAAGGCTTAAAACTCCGCTTTGAATTTCTTTGCCGCCGGCTTCAATCGTCCATTTAAACTCAATGTCCGAAAGGTCAGTGAAAAGATGCTTGTTGCAAAGTATAAATTCACCTTTTTGCAGGTCTTTTTCTTTGACCTTAATTTCAGAATAAACCTTTTTTACCTCATAGTATGACGGGTGCGGCTTTCTGTCAGCGGAAATAATGCCGTTTGCGCAAAAGTATGTGTTACTGCCTGTCATTGCAGTGGTATTCGGCAAATGCGTATATCTTCCCGGCTCAAATTTTTCAAAGTCTGTGCCGTAAAGCCATTCATCACCGTTTTCGGTCTTTTTGCGGATTGCCTGATCTACAAAATCCCAGATGAATCCGCCGTGCATATTGTCATATTTTTCAAAATCGTCCATATATTCCTGGAAGTTGCCGAGGCTGTTTTCCATAGCGTGAGCGTATTCGCACAAAAGCACGGGACGGCAGTAGTGCTCTTTGTTTATGGGCTTTGAATCCGCCGCCAAAGCATTGGCGATATTGTCATAGAGAGAAATTGTAATCGGCTCGCGCTTGCCCAGCTTCTCCATAACGTCTGCCATGGGGTACATACGTGAAATTACGTCTGATTTGGTGAAATCAAAGTCGCCCTCATAATGAAACTGACGTGTATTGTCGAGCTTGAGCGCGGCTTTTTTCATCTCAGCAAAGTTTGAGCCGTCGCCTGCCTCATTGCCCAGCGACCACATAAACACGCAGGCGTGGTTTCTGTCGCGCAGAACCATTCTCTCCATTCTGTCAACAACGGCGTCAGTCCACATTGGATTGTCGCCGGGAACGCCTTTCCTGCGTACTCCGTGAGTTTCCAAGTCACATTCATCCATAACATAGAAGCCGTATTCGTCGGCAAGCTTGTATAAAATCGGGTCATCCGGGTAGTGCGAGGTGCGTATAGCGTTGATGTTTGCCCGCTTCATAAGCTTTAAATCCTCATAAAAACGCTCTTTCGGAACTGCCCAGCCATAATCGGGGTCAAAGTCATGGCGGTTAACACCTCTAAGCATCATCTGTTTTCCGTTAAAGAGAAGATGCTCGCCGACAATTTCAACCTTTTTAAAGCCGAAGCGTATACATTTATATATATTCTTTCCGTCAACGGTAAGAGTGATTAACAGCTTGTAAAGATAAGGGTCTTCAGCCGACCATTTGTGAGGAGAGGGGATAAGAGCGCTGAAATTTACCTTCGTTTCGCCTGAAAGTGATAATTCTTCTTCGCCCAAAAGCGTACGCGCGTCTTTATCAACAATTTCCGCTTTAACCGAAGCGGATTTGGAATCGCCGTAATTTTTGATAAGAATTTCCAAGTCTGTTTTGCTGTCGTTGTAGTCCTTGTCCAAATCTGTGGTTATGAAAAAATCTCTGATGCAGGCTTTCGGCTCACGGTAAATGTAAACGTCCCTGTAAAGACCGCAGAGCAGCCACATATCCTGATTTTCAAGGTATGCGCCGTCTGAAAATCTGTAAACCTTAACCGCAATTTTATTTTCGCCGATGCTTAAAAAACGCGTAACATTAAATTCGTGCGGAGTCATTGAACCCTGCGAGTAACCGACATATTCGCCGTTTACATATACCTCAATTGCGGATTTCGCCGCTCCGAAATGTAAAAACAGCTCTCCGCCGTCAAAGCTTTCGGGCAGAGTGAAAGAGCGGATATAAATGCCGATTTCCTGCATTGAGTGGTCAATAGACGGAATTTTGCTTTTTGAACGCGAAAGAGCGCGGCAGAAGGTGCTGGCATAATAGTAAGGATAACTTCCCGTATCTTCCGTCTGCCAGACAGACGGTACTGTAATATTGCGCCAGAATGATGTGTCAAAATCAGTTTTGTAAAAATCCTCGGGACAGTTGTCGAGTCCTCTCTGCCAATGAAATTTCCACTCGCCGTTAAGCGAGAGGGTGCATTTTGGCTCGCAGAGCGACAAAGCCTCTGCTTCGTTTTCATATGAAAATGCTAAAACATGACCGTCTTCTTTATTCCTTTTGAATACGGACGGATTTTCCCAATCGTATTCGTAATTTTTTTTGAAATTCATAAAAACCTCCGTAAAAATAATCTAATCCCTGTTGCTTTAATTCCGTACAATTTTATATTATAAAGGAAAACAATATTTTTTCAATAGATAAAGTTAAAATAAAAAATTAAATAAATGTAAATTTTTCCTTGACAAGTTGACTTGACAGTAGTATAATTTTAAACTGCTATTAAAGTGGGAATGTGTACTTATGCCCAATTTTTTACGGTGGCGAGTATAACACATTTTCGCCTTAAAATCAATAAAAAACTGCATTTATTTAATGTAATCTCCAAGCAGGGCGAAAGCTTTGCTTTAAGGATAAAATAAGAACGGAGAGTGATAAGCCCTATGGTAAATGTCAAACCTATCCAACTTGGCAGAAATACCCGTATGAGTTTCTCGAAAATTAATGAGGTTATGCAGATGCCCAACCTTATTGAAGTACAGAAAAACTCTTATCGCTGGTTCCTTGAAACGGGACTTAAAGAGGTATTCCGTGATATTGACGCTATTACGGACTACACAGGAAATCTTGAACTGACTTTTGTTGATTATCGTATGGACGATAAGCCGAAGTACACAGTTAAAGAATGTAAGGAAAGAGACGTAACTTACGCTGCGCCCCTTCGCGTTACCGCACGCCTTCTTAACAAAGAAACAGGCGAGGTAAAGGAAAACGAGGTTTATATGGGCGATTTCCCGCTTATGACAGACAGCGGTACTTTCGTAATTAACGGCGCTGAGCGCGTTATTATTTCTCAGCTTGTCCGTTCTCCCAGTGTTTATTACGGTATGACACATGACAAGACCGGTAAAGAGCTTTATACAACTACGGTTATTCCCAACCGCGGTGCATGGCTTGAATACGAAACCGATATGAATGACCTTTTCTATGTCAGAATTGACAAGAACAGGAAGATTTATATTACAACGTTTATTCGCGCGTTGGGTCTTGGAACCAATGCGGAAATCCTTGATTTCTTCGGCTATGACGACAGAATTAAGGCGACACTTGAGAAGGATACTACCGTTAACACGGAGCAGGCTTTAATTGAGGTTTACAAAAGACTTCGTCCCGGCGAGCCGCCCGCGCTTGAAACTGCGCAGGCTCACATTGACAGCTTGTTCTTTGACGCTCACCGTTATGACCTGTCACGTGTCGGCAGATATAAATACAATAAAAAGCTGGCTATTTCATCAAGAATTGCAGGCTTTACGGCAAAAGAACCGATTGTAAGCGCCCTTACAGGCGAAATTCTTGCCGATGCAGGCGAGCTTATCTCAGAAGAGAAGGCTTACCGTATGGAGCAGGAGGGCGTTCAGACAGTTGTTCTTGACGTTGAAGGCAAAGAGGTTAAGGTGTTCTCAAACGGTATGGTTGACTGCGCGGAATATCTTCCTGACTTTACCGAAGAAGAGCTTGAAGAAATAGGCATAAATGAGAAGGTACGCTTCTCTGTGCTTATGGAGGTTCTTGACAAGTGCGGCGATGACAAGGAAGCTCTCAGAGAAGAGATGTCTTTGCGCGCTGACGACCTTATTCCCAAACATATTATAATAGATGATATTTTCGCATCAATAAACTACCTTAACGGACTTGCATCAGGCGTGGGTGTAATTGATGATATTGACCATTTGGGCAACCGCCGTATCCGTTCTGTCGGCGAGCTTCTTCAGAATCAGTTCAGAATCGGATTTGCAAGAATGGAACGCGTTGTTAAGGAGCGTATGACGCTTCAGGGTCAGGAGCCTGACAAGGTTACTCCCGCAGCGCTTATCAATATCCGTCCCGTTATGGCGGCAATTAAAGAGTTTTTCGGTTCTTCTCCGCTTTCACAGTTTATGGACCAGACAAACCCGCTCGCTGAGCTTACTCACAAGAGAAGACTTTCAGCACTCGGTCCCGGCGGTCTTTCACGTGACAGAGCAGGATTTGAGGTTCGTGACGTTCACTATTCGCACTACGGCAGAATGTGTCCCATAGAAACTCCCGAAGGTCCTAACATCGGACTTATATCTTACCTTGCGTCTTTTGCGAAAATCAATAAGTACGGCTTTATTGAAGCTCCGTACCGCAAGATTGACAAAAAGACCGGCACTGTCCTTAAAACAGTTGAATATATGACTGCGGACGTTGAGGATAATTACAAGGTTGCTCAGGCAAACTCTCCGATTGACGAAAACGGTAAGTTTATAAATAAAAAAGTAACAATCCGTGAGCGCGACAACTTCAGCGAGGTTCCAGCAACCGAGGCTGACTATATGGACGTTTCACCGAGAATGCTCGTTTCTGTTGCAACTGCAATGATTCCGTTCCTTGAAAACGACGACGCAAACCGTGCTTTGATGGGTTCGAACATGCAGCGTCAGGCGGTTCCGCTTCTTACTACCGAGTCGCCCATAGTCGGCACAGGTATGGAGTATAAAGCAGCTGTTGACTCAGGTACTGTTGTTCTTGCAAAGCGCGCAGGTAAGGTTACAAAGGTTGACGCGCAGAGAATTGTAATTACAACTCCTGACGGCGAAGCAGACGAATATGAGCTTATTAAGTTTATGCGCTCAAACCAGGGTACTTGCATAAATCAGCGTCCTATCGTTTCAATCGGTCAGGAAATAGAAGAGAATGAGGTTATTGCAGACGGTCCTGCAACCTCAAACGGCGAAATTTCCCTCGGTAAGAATGCTCTTATCGGCTTTATGACATGGGAAGGCTATAACTACGAGGACGCTGTTCTTATAAACGAAAAGTTAGTCAGAGATGACGTTTACACTTCAATTCATATTGAAGAATACGAAATTGAAGCGAGAGACACTAAGCTCGGACCGGAGGATATTACCCGCGACATTCCCAATGTGGGTGATGACGCACTGCGTGACCTTGACGAAAATGGTATTATCCGCATAGGCGCTGAGGTCCATTCAGGTGACATTCTTGTAGGTAAGGTAACTCCTAAGGGAGAAACCGACGTTGCTACGGCAGAAGAGAGAATTCTCCGCGCTATTTTCGGCGAAAAGGCTAAAGAGGTTCGTGATACTTCTCTTCGCGTTCCCCACGGCGAATACGGTATTGTTGTTGACGTTGAGGTATTTACAAGAGAAAACAGCGACGAATTAAGCCCCGGAGTCAATAAGGTTGTTCGCTGCTACATCGCGCAGAAGAGAAAGCTCTCGGTCGGCGATAAGATGGCGGGCCGTCACGGTAACAAGGGCGTTGTTTCACGCATCTTGCCGCAGGAGGATATGCCGTTCCTTGATGACGGTACTCCGCTTGATATAGTTCTTAACCCCTTGGGCGTTCCCTCCCGTATGAATATCGGACAGGTACTTGAGGTTCATCTCGGCTTTGCTTACAGAAAGCTGGGTCAGAAGATTGCAACTCCCGTATTTGACGGTGCGCATGAGGAGGATATACGCGAGGCTCTTAAGGAAGCAGGCTACCGTGAGGACGGTAAGTCAATCCTTACAGACGGCAGAACAGGTCTTAAGTTTGATAATCCTGTTACAGTCGGAGTTATGTATTACCTTAAGCTTCACCACCTTGTTGACGATAAGATTCACGCACGTTCAATAGGTCCGTATTCACTTGTTACTCAGCAGCCATTGGGCGGTAAAGCTCAGTTCGGCGGTCAGCGTTTCGGTGAAATGGAGGTTTGGGCGCTTGAGGCTTACGGTGCGGCTTATACGCTTCAGGAAATTCTGACGGTTAAGTCCGACGACCTTACGGGACGCCGCAAGACTTATGAAGCAATTGTTAAGGGACACAACATTCCCACACCGGGTGTTCCCGAATCCTTTAAGGTTCTTATTAAGGAGCTTCAGTCACTGGCGCTTGACGTTCAGGTTCTGGACAGCGACGGCAATGAAATCGACCTTAAGCAGAGCTTTGAGGGTGACGATGCAGACTTTGTTCCTGCAGGCGCTGACACAGAGTTTGAAGAAATCAACGATGTTTCTTATGAAGACGGCTTCGTTCCCGACAGTGAGGATGAGTATGACTCTTATCTGAGCGACAGCGCTGACGATGAAGAGGAAATCTCAGACGAGGAAGCATACAGCGAAACATTCGTTACAGAAGACGATTTTGAATAAACTCTAAATATTTATATAAAGTTAGGAAGAAGGGCTACCTTAATGGAAAATAAGACATTTGACGCAATTAAAATCGGTCTTGCCTCTCCCGACCAGATTAGAGAATGGTCATACGGCGAGGTAAAAAAGCCTGAAACTATAAACTACCGTACGCTTAAACCCGAAAAGGACGGTCTTTTCTGCGAAAGAATTTTCGGGCCTCAGAAAGACCTTGAGTGCCACTGCGGTAAATATAAAAAGCTTCGCTATAAAGGCAAAATCTGCGAGCGCTGCGGCGTTGAGGTTACAAAAAAAGAGGTTCGCCGTGAACGTATGGGTCACATTGAGCTTGTAACGCCTGTTTCGCATATCTGGTATTTCAAGGGCATTCCCTCAAGAATGGGTCTTATCCTTGACATTTCTCCCAGAGATTTGGAAAAGGTTCTCTATTTTGCCAAATATATAGTTATCGACCCGGGCGACACTGAGCTTGAAAAGCTTCAGATACTCAATGAAAAAGAGTACGCTGATATGAAAGAAAAATACGAGGATGATTTCAGAGCCGGTATGGGTGCTGAGGCTATTAAAGAGCTTCTCTGCGAAATCGATGTTGATGAGCTTTCAAAACAGCTTCGTGAAGAGCTTGACACTGCCACAGGTCAGAAAAAGACTAAAATTCTTAAAAGACTTGAGGTAACGGAAGCGTTTAAGCAGTCAGGCAACCGCCCTGAGTGGATGATTTTGGACGTTGTTCCCGTTATTCCGCCTGATATTCGTCCTATGGTTCAGTTGGACGGCGGCAGATTTGCAACGTCAGACCTTAATGACCTTTACAGACGTGTTATCAACAGAAATAACCGTCTTGCAAGACTTTTAGAGCTTAGCGCTCCCGAAATCATTGTAAGAAACGAAAAGAGAATGCTTCAGGAAGCGGTTGACGCTCTTATTGATAACGGCAGACGCGGCAGACCTGTTACAGGCCCCAATAACCGCGCGCTTAAATCGCTTTCCGATATGCTTAAGGGTAAGCAGGGACGTTTCCGTCAGAACCTTCTCGGTAAACGTGTTGACTATTCGGGACGTTCGGTTATCGTTGTAGGACCCGAGCTTAAAATTTATCAGTGCGGTTTGCCTAAGGAAATGGCACTTGAGCTTTTCAAACCCTTCGTTATGAAAAGCCTTGTTGAAAACGGCATCGCCAACAATATGAAATCTGCAAAGAAAATGGTTGAACGCGCAAAGACTGAGGTTTGGGACGCTCTTGAAAAGGTTATCAAGGACCATCCCGTAATGCTTAACCGCGCTCCCACTCTTCACAGACTCGGTATTCAGGCGTTTGAACCCGTTCTCGTTGAGGGCAGAGCTATTAAGCTCCATCCCCTTGTTTGTACAGCATTTAACGCCGACTTCGACGGCGACCAGATGGCTGTTCACGTTCCTCTTTCGGCTGAGGCGCAGGCAGAGGCAAGACTTTTGATGCTTGCCGCAAACAACCTTCTCAAGCCGTCAGACGGTAAGCCTGTTGCCGTTCCCACACAGGATATGATTCTCGGTTCTTACTATCTTACTATGGATAAGGACGGAGAAATCGGCGAGGGCAAAGTATTCCGCGATGTTAACGAAGCTGTAATGGCTTATGACGAAGGCGATATAGGACTTCATTCCAAGATTAAAGTCCGTATGACTAAAGAGATAAACGGCGAGCAGGTTACAAAGCTTGTTCCCACAACTCTCGGTAAAATCATATTCAATAATCCCATTCCGCAGGATTTGGGCTTTGTTGACAGAACAGACCCCGAAAATGCATTTAAGCTTGAGGTTGAGTTCCTTGTAACAAAGAAAACCCTCGGTAAAATCATTGATAAGTGCATTAAGGTTCACGGCACTGCCGTTGCAGCCGAAATGCTTGACGCAATTAAGTCACAGGGATATAAATATTCAACAAAATCAGGTATTACGGTTGCGGTTTGCGACGCAACAATTCCTCCGCAGAAGGCAGATTTGCTTAAAGATGCTGAAAGTAAGGTCGACGAAATCAACGATTACTACAATATGGGCCTTTACAGCAATGACGAGCGTTCACGCGCAGTTATCAAGGTTTGGGAGGAATGTACCAATAAGGTCGCTTCCGGTCTTAAAGACAACCTCGGTAAATACAACCCGATTTATATGATGGTTGACTCAGGCGCCCGTGGTTCTGAGGCACAGCTCCGTCAGCTTGCGGGTATGCGCGGACTTATCGCAAATACGGCAGGTAAAACAATCGAGGTTCCCATTCGTGCTAACTACCGTGAAGGACTTAACGTACTTGAGTACTTCATTTCTTCCCGAGGTGCGCGTAAAGGTCTTGCCGATACAGCTCTTCGTACGGCTGACTCGGGTTACCTTACAAGACGTCTTGTCGATGTTTCTCAGGAGGTTATCATACGCGAGGAAGACTGCCACTGCCATGACGGTATTGAGGTTTATGATATTAAAGACGGCAAAGAGCTTATTGAGCCTCTTTCAGAACGTCTTACAGGTCGTTATCTTCTTGAAGATTTCACTGATGAAAACGGCAACGTAATCGCATCTAAGGATGAAATGATTACTGACGAAAAGGCTAAGGTTATTGCCGATATTGTAAATGCAAGAGAAAATGAGGCTGACCGCAGAATTAAAATCCGCTCTCTTCTTACCTGCGAATCCGAGCAGGGCGTATGCATTAAGTGCTACGGCGCTAACCTTGCAAACGGCAAGCCCGTTACTGTGGGCGAAGCAGTCGGTATTATCGCCGCTCAGTCCATCGGTGAGCCGGGTACACAGCTTACAATGCGTACCTTCCATACGGGCGGTATCGCATCAAGTCAGGATATTACACAGGGTCTTCCCCGTGTTGAAGAGTTGTTTGAAGCAAGAAAGCCCAAGACATTTGCAATCCTTGCCGAAATTGACGGTATCCTTTCCTTCAGAGAGATTAAGGGCAATGAAAACATTGTTATTACAGACCCGGAAACACTCGAAGAGCGCGCTTATATGATTCCTTACGGTTTCCACAAGAAGTTTAACTCGGAAACTGACGATGACGGCAAACCGATTTATATTAAAAAGGGAACTGCTCTTACGGAAGGTTCTCCCAACCCGAACGACATTCTTGCTATCAGCGGTGTTCATGCCGTTCACGATTACCTTATCAAAGAGGTTCAGAGAACTTATCGTATGCAGGGTGTTGACATCAACGATAAGCACATTGAGGTTATTGTACGTCAGATGATGAGAAAGCTCAAGGTTGTTGAAGCAGGTTCGACCTCGCTTCTTCCCGGCGCTACTACCGATAAGCTTGAGTTTAACCGCGCAAATGAGAAGGCAAAAGCAATTGCAGAGGAAAACGGAGAAGAATTTATCCCCGCAACCTGCGCGCCTGTTCTTCTCGGTATCACAAAGGCTTCCTTGGCAACTGATTCCTTCCTTTCGGCAGCGTCCTTCCAGGAAACAACAAGAGTTCTTACAGACGCAGCCATTAAGGGTAAGGTTGACCCGCTTATCGGTCTTAAAGAAAATGTTATTATCGGTAAGCTGCTTCCGTCAGGAACAGGTATGAAGTGCTACAGCGATGTTGAGCTTCAGAAATCAATATCCGATGTAGTCGCAGAAGCATAAACAGAATTTTTTACTGAATTTTAACTTGGGATCGGTTTCGGTCCCAAGTTTTTTTGGTAAAATGTGAAAAAATGCTTGACAATAATTGTGCATTAGTGGTAAACTATTCGAGCATGTGGACTTGTGTCCATTACAAAATTTTATTATGGGGGTGAATATATTGCCAACCTTTAACCAGCTCGTTCGTAACGGAAGACAGACAGCTCCGAAGAAGTCAAAAGCTCCTGCTCTCGGTAAAGGCCTTAACTCAAAGAAGAATGTTATGACTGATAACAATTCTCCTCAAAAGAGAGGCGTTTGCACTGTTGTTAAGACAGATACACCGAAGAAGCCGAACTCAGCTCTTCGTAAGCTTGCCAGAGTACGTCTTACAAACGGAATCGAAGTTTCAGCTTATATTCCGGGCGTAGGTCACAATCTTCAGGAACACTCAGTTGTTCTTATCCGTGGCGGCCGTGTTAAGGACCTTCCCGGTGTGCGTTACCACATTATCCGCGGTACACTCGATACTCAGGGTGTTAACGGAAGAATGCAGGCACGTTCAAAGTACGGTGCAAAGCGTCCTAAGGCAGCTAAAAAATAATAGGTTTAACCAAGAAAACAGACAGAATCTTCTTGTAAGGCAGTATTCTTTGAATATTTGTCCAACGAGAGTGTATATATAAATATATATGCCTTTTCGTTGGTGCCACGGGGTTTTGTCACTCGAGTACCTATGATATCATTATTATGAAGGAGGGAAGCGCAGTGCCAAGAAGAGGCCAGATTGCAAAACGTGATGTTTTGCCCGATCCGCTTTACAATTCAAAGCTTGTAACAAGGCTTATCAACAGCGTTATGCTCGACGGTAAAAAGGGCGTTGCCCAGAAAATCGTTTACGATGCATTCGACATTATCGCTGAAAAAACAGGCAAAGAGCCTTTAGAGGTTTTCGATGCCGCAATGGAAAACGTTATGCCGGTTCTTGAGGTTAAAGCTCGCCGTGTAGGTGGTGCAACATATCAGGTTCCTATGGAAGTTCGCCCCGAGAGACGTCAGACCTTAGGTCTTCGTTGGATTACTCTTTACGCTCGTCAGCGTTCAGAGAGAACCATGAAGGAAAGACTTGCTAACGAAATTATGGATGCTGTTAACTCAACAGGTTCAGCATTCAAGAAACGTGAAGATACACACAAAATGGCAGAAGCAAACAAAGCTTTCGCACATTTCAGATGGTAATTCAGCAGAACTTAAGTGGAGGATATTATGCCAAGAAAAGTATCTCTTGAAAAAACAAGAAATATTGGTATTATGGCTCATATCGACGCCGGTAAAACAACTACTACCGAAAGAATTTTGTTTTACACGGGTGTTAACCATAAAATAGGTGAAACACATGACGGCTCAGCCACAATGGACTGGATGGAGCAGGAGCAGGAGAGAGGTATTACAATTACCTCCGCTGCTACAACATGTTTCTGGAAGGACCATCGTATCAATATTATCGACACTCCCGGCCACGTTGACTTTACTGTTGAAGTTCAGCGTTCTCTGCGTGTTCTTGACGGTTCCGTAACCGTTTTGTGCGCAAAGGGCGGCGTTGAGCCTCAGTCAGAAACTGTTTGGCGTCAGGCTGACGAGTATAAAGTACCCAGAATGATCTATGTTAATAAGATGGACATTATGGGCGCAGACTTCTACCGTGTTCTTGACATGGTAAAAGAACGCTTCAACTGCAATGCAGTTCCGATTCAGCTCCCGATAGGCGCTGAAGCAGACTTTAAGGGAATAATTGACCTTCTTGCAATGGATGCTGAGGTTTATTACGATGACCTCGGCAAAGATGTAAGACATGAGCCTATCCCTGAGGATATGAAAGAGCTTGCAGAGAAGTATCACACAAATCTTTTGGAGTCGGTTGCAGAGCTTGACGAAGACCTTATGATGCAGTATCTTGAGGGAGAAGAGCTTTCAATTGATGACATTAAACGTGTAATCCGTAAGGCAACAATTGACAATGAGATGGTTCCGATTTGCTGCGGTACATCTTATCGTAACAAGGGTGTTCAGCCGCTTCTCGACGCTATTGTTGACTTTATGCCCGCTCCTACGGATATTGAAGCTATTAAGGGTACAAACCCTGACACAGACGAAGAAGAAGACAGACATTCTTCCGATGAAGAGCCGTTTGCAGCTCTTGCATTCAAGATTGCGACCGACCCGTACGTTGGTAAGCTTTGCTTCTTCCGTGTTTATTCAGGTACGGTAAATGCAGGCGCAACCGTTTACAACTCTGTTAAGGACAACAGAGAAAGAATGGGCCGTATTTTGCAGATGCACGCTAACCACCGTGAAGACCTTGAAACAGTTTATGCCGGTGATATAGCTGCTGCCGTAGGTCTTAAAAATACAACAACAGGCGACACTCTTTGCGATGAAAAGCACCCGATTATTCTTGAATCAATGAACTTCCCGGATCCTGTTATCCGTGTTGCCATTGAGCCTAAGACTAAGGCAGGTCAGGAAAAAATGGGTATCGGACTTCAGAAGCTTGCTGAAGAAGACCCGACCTTTAAGTGCTACACCGATGAGGAAACAGGACAGACAATCATCGCCGGTATGGGTGAGCTTCACCTTGAAATCATCGTTGACAGACTTCTCCGTGAATTTAAGGTTGAGGCAAATGTAGGTAAACCTCAGGTTGCTTATAAGGAAACAATCCGTAAGAGGGTTGACCACGAAACTAAATATAAGCGTCAGTCAGGCGGTTCAGGTCAGTACGGTCACGTTAAGATTATTCTTGAACCCAATGAATCAGGCAAGGGTTATGAATTTGTCAACGCTGTTACAGGCGGTTCAATTCCGAAAGAATTCATCGGTCCTGTTGACCAGGGTATTCAGGGCGCTCTTAATTCAGGCGTACTTGCAAACTATCCCGTTGTTGACGTTAAGGTAACACTTTATGACGGTTCTTACCATGAGGTTGACTCTTCTGAAATGGCGTTTAAGATTGCCGGTTCAATGGCATTCAAAGAAGCTGCAAGACAGGCAGACCCCGTTCTTCTTGAACCGATTATGAAGGTTGTTGCTATTGTTCCCGATGATTATTTCGGAACTGTTCAGGGCAACCTTATTGCGCGCCGCGGTGAAATTCAGGGCTTTGAGGACCGTTCAGGTCTTAAGCAGATTAACGCGCGAGTTCCGCTTGCTGAAATGTTCGGCTATGCAACAGACCTTCGTTCACAGACTCAGGGACGCGGTCAGTATGTAATGGAACCCGACGGCTACAAGCCTGTTCCGAAGAGCGTTGCTGAAAAGATTATCAGTGACAGAGCTAAAAAGGACTGATAAAATCTTATAAAACTCTTGAAATTTTTCAAGATAGTTGGTACAATATGTATCAACATATAAATTATGTAATTAATTTTTCAAAAAATAAAGGAGGATTATTCCAATGGCAAAGGCAAAATTTGAAAGAAATAAACCCCATGTTAATATTGGTACTATCGGTCACGTTGACCACGGTAAGACAACATTAACAGCTGCTATCACAAAGACTCTTGCAATGAAGGGTTATGCACAGTTTGAAGCATACGATATGATCGACAAGGCTCCCGAAGAGAGAGAGCGCGGAATCACAATCAACACAGCTCACGTTGAGTATGAAACTGACAAGCGTCACTACGCTCACGTTGACTGCCCCGGCCACGCTGACTATATTAAGAACATGATTACAGGTGCTGCTCAGATGGACGGCGCTATCATCGTTATCGCATCAACAGACGGTCCTATGGCTCAGACAAAAGAGCACCTTCTTCTTGCACGTCAGGTTGGCGTTCCGGCAATCATCGTTTTCATGAACAAGGTTGACCAGGTTGACGACCCCGAGCTTCTTGAGCTTGTTGAAATGGAAATCCGTGAAACTCTTGCTGAGTATGAGTTTGACGACGAGTGCCCCATCATCAAGGGTTCTGCTCTTAAAGCTCTTGAGTATTCAGGAGATGACATCAACGCTCCCGAGCTTGCTCCTATTTGGGAACTTATGGATGCTGTTGACTCTTATATCCCCACTCCCGACCGTAAAGCAGACCAGCCGTTCCTTATGCCTGTTGAAGACGTATTCACAATCACAGGCCGTGGTACAGTTGCTACAGGTAGAGTTGAGAGAGGTCAGCTTAAGCTTTCAGAAGAAGTTGAAATCGTTGGTCTTAAAGAAGAGAAGCAGAAGACAGTTGTTACAGGTATCGAAATGTTCAGAAAGCTCCTTGACTATGCAGAAGCAGGCGACAACATCGGCGCACTTCTTCGTGGTATTGACAGAAAGGGCATTGAGCGCGGTCAGGTTCTTGCTAAACCCGGTTCAATTCATCCCCACACAAAGTTCAAGGGTCAGGTTTACGTTTTGACAAAGGATGAAGGCGGCCGTCATACACCGTTCTTCAACAACTACCGTCCTCAGTTCTATTTCAGAACAACAGACGTTACAGGTACAATTTCTCTTCCTGAAGGAACAGAGATGTGCATGCCCGGCGATAACGTAACAATGGATGTTGAGCTTATCACTCCTATCGCTATCGAAGAAGGCCTTCGTTTTGCTATCCGTGAAGGCGGCAGAACTGTTGGTTCAGGCGTTGTTACAGCTATTAACGAATAATTAACAGCTGTCAGCAAACAATCTAATTAAAAATATTTTTTCTCCCTCGCTTTTCGCGGGGGAGTTTTTTATATTGTCGTTTTTGACTGGTTTCTGTTTATTAAGAAAAATATCGGTTAAATTATTCTTGACAATTAGGTTTATTATGTTATACTAATTCATAGAAAATTAGTAGGAGTTGGTTGTCTTGAAGAAAAAGACTACTGTTTTAATAGAAGGAATGTCCTGCGCTGCTTGCTCAAGGGGAGTGGAGCGTTCGGTTTCCAAGGTTGACGGGGTACTGAATGTCACGGTAAACCTCACAACAAATTCCGCTGCCGTTGTTTATGAAAATAAGCAGTGTAATCTTTCGGATATTGAGGCGGCTGTTGTACGCGCAGGCTTTAAGGTTGTGAAAAATCAGGCTGATGCAAATGAAAATGCCGCTAAAAATGAGAAAATGTCAAAAGTCAATTTGATTATTGCGCTTATTTTCTCAATACCTCTTTTCGTTATTTCTATGGGGCATATGATGGGAATAAGTTTGCCGGATGCCATTTCACCCGACACGTATCCCGTAAGATTTGCGCTTATTCAGCTTGTTCTCGTAATTCCTGTACTGATAGCAGGCAGAAAATTTTTCATAAACGGTACGCGCGCAGTATTTCATAAAAACCCGAATATGGATACGCTCGTTGCAATGGGCTCGTCGTCAGCGTTTATTTACAGCATTGTTATGACCGCAAAAATAATCGCTGACAATAACGGTCACAGTCATCATCTTTATTATGAGTCGGCAGGAATGATAATAACATTTATTCTTATCGGCAAAATGCTTGAAGCAATTTCAAAAAAAAGAACGACAGACGCAGTGGGCAAGCTACGCTCTCTTATTCCGGACACAACCGAAGTTATGCGAAACAGCGAAAAAATGACGGTAAAGACTGCTGAAATTCAAATCGGCGACATTTTTACCGTAGTCCCAGGCAGTGCTGTTGCGGCTGACGGCAAGGTGATTTCAGGCAATACGTCGGTTGATGAAAGTATGATAACGGGCGAGAGTATGCCGGTAAGCAAAAAGACGGGCGATACCGTTTTCGGAGGAACAATAAATAAAAACGGCACGGTCGAGGTTGAGGTAACCGCCACGTACGGTGAAACGGTTTTATCGCAGATAATCCGTTCAGTTGAGGATGCAGGTGCGTCAAAAGCCCCCATTGCCACTTTGGCTGATAAAATTTCGGGAATTTTTGTTCCTACCGTATTCGGAATAGCAGTTTTAAGCGCTGTTATTTGGGCGTTTACGGGCAAGGACTTTTCGTTCTGCCTTAATGTGTTTATTTCGGTTCTCGTTATTGCCTGTCCGTGCGCTTTGGGGCTTGCAACGCCTACGGCAATAATGGTTGCAACGGGTAGGGGCGCTCAAAACGGTATTCTGTTTAAGGGCGGAGAGCCGTTAGAGGCGCTGAGCAAGGCGGACACGGTTGTATTTGATAAAACGGGAACGCTTACAAAGGGCGACCCTCAGGTTACAGACATTTTACCTGTCGGAATTTCAGAGAAAGAGCTTTTAAAATACTGCGCCTCGGCTGAAAAAAACAGCGAGCATCTTTTGGGCGAGGCAATCGTTAAAAAGTATAACGGTGAATATTTTGATGTTACAGATTTTGAGGCTCTTTCGGGTTTGGGACTTCGTGCAACCGTAAACGGCAAGCTGGTATTTATCGGCAACCGTGAGCTTATGAGCAAAAACTGCATAGACGAAAAAGTAACGGAAAAAATCGGCGTACCGCTCTCTGACGAGGGAAAAACTGTTGTCTATATTTCAATTGACGGCGATTTTGCAGGGGCAATAGCTATTGCAGACGTATTGAAAGACGATGCCGCCGAAACGGTTAAATTACTTAACAGTTTAGGTGTTGAAACCGTTATGCTTACGGGCGACAATAAAAAGACCGCAAATGCAATTGCGAAAATAGCAGGCATTAAAACAGTTTTTGCAGAGGTCTTGCCTCGGGACAAACAAAATGTTATAATTGATTTGCAAAAACAGGGCAAAAAGGTTTGTATGGTCGGCGACGGAATAAACGACGCCCCTGCACTTGTATCTGCCGATGTAGGCGTTGCGGTTGCCTCGGGCACTGATGTTGCAGTTGAATCTGCCGATGTCGTTCTTATGAACAGCGAAACGACATCGCTTTATAAGGCAATAAGGCTTTCGCAAAAGACACTTCGCAAGATAAAGCAAAATCTTTTCTGGGCGTTTGCCTATAATACGGTGGGAATACCCATTGCGGCAGGGCTTCTTTATGCACTTGGCGGAAATCTTTTAGACCCGATGTTCGCCGCCGCCGCAATGAGCCTTTCCTCAGTAACGGTAGTCACAAATTCATTACTTTTAAGGAGATATAAATTATGATTAAAACAGTTAAAATCGAAGGTATGTCATGCTCGCACTGCACATCACGTGTTGCGGCTGCTCTTATGGGGCTTGACGGTGTTGAAAATGCCGAAATGAGCCTTGAAAACAAAACCGCTGTTCTCACTCTTTCAAAGGATGTCTCCGATGATGTAATAAGAGAAACGGTTGACGATACAGGCTTTGACGTAGTGGGAATTGAATAATGGAACAGAGTAAAATTGACAGAATAAATTTTCTTGCAAAAAAATCACGCACCGAAGAGCTGACCCCCGAAGAAAAGGAGGAGCAAGCTCTTCTTCGCCGTGAATATATTGACAGCTTTAAAAGAAGCCTTGTAGGTCAGCTTGAAAATACATATATAGTTGACGAAAAAGGCAATAAGAAAAAAGTTGAGCGCAGGAAAAAGCAGTAAGATATTATTACAATCGAATACGTAGTTGCAAAACTTGACTAAACCGTCAAGCTGAGTGAAACTCTGCACAATATGGTTTTAATCGGCACATTTCCGCCTGAGCTACGTTAAAATTTTTGAAATACGGCAGTATTCCTGCAAATTTATGCCTTGCTCAGACAAAAATTTGCTCGATTAAAACTGCTCGCACCGTAAATACTTGATATTCTCAGTGTTTTTGTTTTTGAGATAGCAGATTTGCTGACGCAAATCAATATCGAAAGGACGAAAACACGCCGAAGAGCTGTATTTACGGCATATCGGGCAGAGTTTCCCTCAGCTTAAATATAGTATATAATATTAAGCGGTTTAATTTTTTTACTGTAAAAAAGGATGTAAAATATGGCTAAAAAAGCAGAATATACCGAAGAGAGTATTTCCCAATTAAAAGGCGCCGACCGTGTTCGTAAAAGACCTGCGGTTATTTTCGGCTCGGACGGAATTGAGGGCTGTGAGCACGCAGTCTTTGAGATACTTTCAAACTCAATAGACGAGGCGAGAGAAGGCTTTGGCAAGGAGATTGTCGTTACTCGCTTTCTTGACGGCTCAATAGAGGTTCTTGACCACGGCAGAGGTATGCCTATGGACTTCAACGAAAAAGAAAACCGCTACAATTGGGAGCTTCTTTTCTGTGAAATGTATGCCGGCAGTAAATACAATACAAATAACGGCGGAACATACGAATATTCCCTCGGTCTTAACGGCTTGGGACTTTGCGCTACTCAGTATGCTTCGGAATATATGGAAGCTGAAATTCATAAAAACGGCTTATGCTATAAAATGAACTTTAAAAACGGCGAGCCTGTCGGCAAACTTCAAAGGGAAGATTATAATAAAAGAGATACAGGCACACGAATCCGCTGGAAACCCGATTTAAAGGTATTCACAGATATTAACATTCCGCTTGAATATTATAAGGAAACCATTAAACGCCAGTCGGTTGTAAATGAAGGCATTAAATTTATACTTAAAGACCAGACGGGCGCAAATTCCTTTGAAAAGTACGAATACTGCTACGAAAACGGCATAACCGATTATGTTAAAGAGATAGTCGGGGAAAATGCGTTTTCGGGAATTCAGTTCTGGCAGGCAGAACGCCGAGGCAGAGACAGAGCGGATATGCCCGATTACAAGGTTAAAATGAATATAGCTCTTTGCTTTTCAAATAAGGTGCAGTTTAAAGAGTATTATCACAATTCGAGTTTTTTGGAGCATGGCGGAGCGCCTGAAAAAGCGGTTAAAAGCGCTTTTGTGTCGCAGATTGACTCTTATCTTAAGGCGAACAGCAAATACTTAAAAACAGATTCTAAAATCACGTTTCAGGATGTTGACGATTGCTTAGTGCTTGTAATTTCTTCATTTTCAACACAGACGTCTTATGAAAATCAGACTAAAAAGGCGATTACAAACAAATTCATTCAAGAGGCGATGACTGAATTTTTAAAGCACAGCTTAGAGGTTTATTTCATTGAAAATAAAATTGAGGCAGATAAAATCTGCGAGCAAGTGCTGATAAATATGCGTTCCCGTGTCAGAGCCGAAAGCACACGGCTGAATATTAAGAAAACACTTCAATCAAGCAACAGTATGACGGACAGGATTGAAAAATTCGTTGACTGTCGTTCGAAGGATGTAAATGAAAGAGAAATTTTCATAGTAGAGGGTGACTCGGCTCTCGGCGCATGTAAGCAGGCGAGGGACTCAGGCTTCCAGGCGATTATGCCCGTAAGAGGTAAAATTCTCAACTGCTTAAAGGCTGAATATCCGAAAATATTCAAATCTGAAATTATAACTGATTTAATTAAAGTTCTCGGCTGCGGAGTTGAGGTGAACGCAAAGGCAAATAAAAATTTGTCACTGTTCAATCTTCAGAATCTTCGCTGGAGCAAGGTTATAATCTGTACCGATGCCGATGTTGACGGATTTCAGATAAGAACGCTTATTCTTACGATGATTTACAGACTGATGCCCACACTAATCCGCGAGGGCAAGGTGTTTATCGCCGAATCTCCGCTTTATGAAATCAATACGAAAGACGAAACTTGGTTCTGCTACACCGAAAAGGAAAAGGCGGAGGCTCTCAATGAGATTGGCGACAGAAAATATACAATTCAGCGTTCAAAGGGACTCGGTGAAAATGAGCCCGAAATGATGTGGATGACCACAATGAACCCGAAAACGCGCCGTCTTATTAAGGTTGAGCCTGATTATAACCCTGAGGCAGTAGCGGATAAATTTGATTTGCTTTTGGGAGATAACCTTCAGGGCAGAAAAGAGTATATCGCGGCAAACGGAAGTCAGTATATCGATATGACTGACCTTTCATAAGGCGAGGATAGAGGACAGTAATATGGCTAAGAAAAAGAAAACCGAAATTACACATTCTGATGACGAATTGAGCATAAATGCCCATATTTCAGGCGCAGGCGAGGTTGTAAATCAAAATATCATTGACACGCTCGAGGTAAACTATATGCCTTATGCCATGAGCGTTATAATGTCCCGTGCAATTCCCGAAATTGACGGGTTTAAGCCGTCGCACAGAAAATTGCTTTACACAATGTATAAAATGGGACTTTTGAACGGCGGAACAATAAAGAGCGCGAATATCGTCGGCAGAACAATGCAGTTGAATCCTCACGGCGACGCCGCAATTTACGAAACTATGATTCGTTTGGCGCGCGGCAATGAGAGCTTATTGCACCCTTATGTTGAATCGAAGGGAAACTTTGGTAAATCCTATTCCAAAAATATGCAGTATGCCGCTTCACGTTATACTGAGGCGAAATTGGCTCCGATAGCGGCTGAGCTTTTCAGGGATATTGACAAGGACACCGTTGATTTTGTTCCGAACTATGACAATACAATGGAAGAGCCTACGCTTTTCCCCGTAACCTTTCCGTCGGTGCTTGTCAATGCTAATATGGGTATTGCCGTAGGTATGGCGTCAAATATCTGCTCGTTTAACTTGGGCGAAATATGTAATACAACAATTGCCCTAATTAAAGATGACGGGGCAGATGTTTGTGAAACGCTGAAAGCGCCGGATTTTATAGGCGGCGGTCAGATAATTTATGATGAAAAGCTGATGCGTGAGATTTACCGCACGGGCAGGGGTAGCTTTAAAATCAGAGCAAAATACAATTACGATAAATCAAATAACTGTATAGACGTTTATGAAATCCCTGCAACCACAACGAGCGAGGCGATTATTGACAAGATAATTGAGCTTGCAAAGGGCGGCAAGGTAAAGGAAATATCCGACATCCGTGACGAAACCGACAAGAAGGGTCTTAAAATAACAATTGACTTAAAGCGTGGCACAGACCCCGAACTGCTTATGAAAAAGCTTTACAAGGCGACTCCGCTTGAAGATTCATTCGGCTGTAATTTTAATGTGCTGATAGCAGGTACGCCGAGGGTTCTTGGCGTGCGCGAGCTTTTGCTTGAATGGATTGCATTCCGCACCGAGTGCGTAAACCGCAGGGTGTATTTCGATTTGCAAAAGGCTAAGGACAAGCTCCATTTACTTGAAGGCTTGCAGAAAATCCTGCTTGATATTGACAAGGCGATTAAAATTATCCGCTCAACCGATGAAGAGTCCGAGGTTGTGCCGAACTTGATGATTGGCTTCGGTATTGATAAAATTCAGGCTGACTATGTTGCTGAAATTAAGCTCCGCCACCTTAACCGTGAATACATTCTCAAACGTACGGCGGATATTGAACAGCTGCGGCGTGATATTGAGGATATGGAGGACATTCTCTCCTCAAAGGCACGGGTTAAGAAGATTATTGTAAATGAGCTGAAAGAGGTCTCGGAGAAATACGACAAGCCAAGACGCACGGAGATTATATATTCTGAGGAAATTGAGGATGATGCAGAAGAATTGGAGGCAGTTCCCGATTATCCCGTAAATCTTTTCTTCACAAAAGAGGGCTATTTCAAGAAAATTACGCCCCTGTCACTGCGTATGAGCGGGGAGCATAAGCTAAAAGAGGGTGACAGCATTGTTAATTCTCTGGAAACAACAAATGCCGCAGAATTGCTGTTCTTTACGAATAAATGTCAGGTTTACAAGTCCCGTGCCGCCGATTTTGACGATACCAAGGCGAGCGCACTTGGAGATTTTGTCGGCTCAAAGCTTTTAATGGAAGAGGGCGAAACAGCCGTTTCAATGGCGTGCCTTAAAGAATATAAGGGCTATATGCTCTTCTTCTTCCAAAACGGCAAGGTAGCTAAAATTGATATGAGCGCTTATGAAACCAAGCAGAACAGAAAGAAGCTTATTAAGGCTTATTCTGATAAAAGTCCGCTTGTATCGGCGGTTTATATAAGCGAGGATAAGGAATTTGTAATCCGCTCGTCCGCAGGGCGATATTTGCTCTTTAATTCGGGCGCAATTTCGCCGAAGACCACTAAGGACAGTCAGGGCGTCAGCGTAATGACTCTGAAAAAAGGGCATAGGGTTGAAGAGATTACCGAATACACGGAGGGCAGATTCTCTAAAGCCGCGCGCTACCGCACCAAAAATCTCCCCGGCGCCGGCGCAATACTGAGCGCAGAGGACCAGGGCGAACAGCTTACCTTATAAAACAAAAACCGACCTCAAAAACGAGGTCGGTACAAACAGATTCGGCAAACGCACGCTGAACATTCTGTTTGCAGAATTATTATATACAGACAGCAAAAAAATATACATATTAAAAAAAATTAAAATTTTACAATAATTTCAAAAAAAGGCTTGCATTTTGTGTAAACCTATGATAAAATATCAAGGCGTTAAAAAGTGTAAGGTTTGGAGGTTTGAGAAATGACACCTGTACAAATAGTTTTCGGCGTAATTCTTGTACTCTTGGCAATCGTGATAATAGTTCTTGTTATGAAACAGGAAGGTAATGAACAGGGCCTCGGTGCTATTTCCGGCGGTTCTTCCGAATCTTTCTTCGGCAGAAATAAGGGTAAAACAAATGAAGCGAGAATGGGCTTTGTAACCAAAATTTGTGTTGCAACATTCTGCATTTTGGCTCTCGTTGCCGTAGTTGTAATGCTTTTCGTATAATGCGAAATAAATTTAATAACAATCCGGCTTTCAGCCGGTAAATATGATTCACTAGCTCAGTTGGCAGAGCACTTGACTTTTAATCAAGGTGTCCGGGGTTCGAATCCCCGGTGGATCACCAAAAAGAAAACCTTGTAATTCCTTGTATTTCAAAGGATTGCAAGGCTTTTTTTGTTTTATATTTCAGTAATTTATAATTACACAAAAGTTCATAAGAGTTCGTAAAAATACATAAAAAGTTCGTATAAAAGTTCGTATATTAAAAGGCAGGGCTTAAATGCTCTGCCTTTTGTTGTTTATGTATTCGTTTAATGCTTCTGCGGCCGCTTGTTTACGGTCCATTCGCACATGAGTGTAAATATCCCTTGTCAGCTGAATGGTGGAATGTCCCATAAGTCCCTGCGCCACCTTTTCGTCAATTCCTGCGTCATACAGGATAGTGGCATAGGCGTGGCGAAGCTGATGCGGTGTGAAGGTTGTATTTGTTTCTCTTTGGTATTTCTGCCACCGCTTGCGTAAAGCTGATTTTGTCAGCGGTTCTTTATCGCCGAAAATAAAATAATCGCTCGGTTTGTCTTTTGCCATATCTTTAAGCCTGTTTGCGAGACAGTCAAGCATCATAACCTCACGTATTCCGGCATCACTTTTAGGATGCGGTGAGAGAATGGGCGTGTTTTGGTTCATACCACTGTAATTTACGCTTTTGCTGATGCTGATGGTTTTTCTATTGAAATCAACATCTTTCCATTGCAGTGCAAGAGCTTCGCCACGGCGGCAGCCTGTAAAGAGAATTAAATAGGCAAACATTCCGAACGGTACATCAGCGGATTGCATTACCGCTGTTATTTCATCATCAGAGGGTAACTCTCTTTTGGATTTAGGCAGATTTCTCGGAACGGATACAACGGACACGGGATTTATGTCAATGTATTCGTTCAGTACAGCATATTTGAATATCAGATTTAAAACAATACGTTGAACCCGTACTGTTTGAGCTGAGTATTTCTGCTTTGCCATACGCTCCAAAATACGCTTTATATCCAAAGAGGTTATATTTTTTATCTCTTTATCCTTAAAGGCCTCTATGGCACGTTTATAGGCAGGTGTATAGCATACCTGTGTGCCGCCCTCTATTTCTTCGCAATGGCTTTCATACCATTCATCGGCAACACATTCAAAATATATCTTTTGCTGCTCTTCTAATTCGGTTTTGAAAGCATTGACTTTTTCTACGAGGTCAAATTCATCTTTGTAATAAAAGTGTTTTCTTATTTTTTGACCTTTAATGTCAAATGTCATAACTTTCTCATAATTGCCGTCTTTCCGCTTTTTAGGCATAGTATCACTCCTTTTGGGCATAAAAATGCCCGAGACTTGATTTTTAGGCTCGGGTGTGATACAATAAAACCGCTTTAGTGAGCCGGTTTTGAGTATCACACTCAGCCGTTTACCGTTCATCTGTTCCAGCAGGTGAGCGGTTTTTTGTTAATTGACTGCAAATCGGTTAATCAATTCTTCAAACAAATTAAGATATTTGTCCGTAACGTCCTTATAAATCTCTTTTGCAGTTTCTTCGTCATATATATGGGAAGTCAGATTTCTTGCGTTGAGCAGTTCAAGCCAGCCTGTTTCATCTTCAATAAGTTTGTCTGAATATGCCTGTTTCATAACAGATTTAGGGCTGTTAATATCAATATAGCCTTGGTCTGCCAGATATTCTCTTGCCGTTTTCCATGCAAGCTCTGTGCAGAATTCAAAGCGCTGAATTGCCCCGTCTCTGATTGATGAAAGAGGCGTGCTTTCATAATCGCATATTGATTCCTGAAGCCGTTTAACTGCTTCGCAAAGCTTGCTGTATTTTTCTTCAAATTTGCTCATTAGTGTTACACCGTCCTTTTTTATATTTTCTAATAATTTTAAATCTGTTTTTTCTGATACAAAAACAATATCAAAGTCCAAAAGCGTTGGAAGAGCCTCTATGCTTTCGGTGAAGGATAATTGATTGCTTTTATTACTCATACCGTAAACGGCAATATCAATATCGCTTCGCTCACGGTTATCGCCTCTGGCACGTGAGCCGAACAGTTTAATCTCGGATGCGCCGAATTTTTTGCCAAGTCGTGCTATTTCGTTATATATTTTTTCCATAAAAAATCACCTGTTTATTTGGCTGTTACTCTTCTTTTGTAATCGATTACAAGTCGTCTTCCTCATCATAGTCGTCGCTGAAAACGGCTTCCTCTATTCTTTTGCGTGTTTCTTCATCGCCTAATCGGTATTTGGAAATTATAGACTGCTCGTCTTTAGTCAAATCCCGCAAATACATCGGCTTGTCATCATCAAAATCGAACATAGTTTACCTCTGTCACATCTTATTCATCATCTTCATCGAAGAGCGAAAAATCTGTACTGTATACTTCTTCTGTTGACTGCGACTGTCTGAATTCCTCTGCAAGCATAGTTTTATTGAACTCAGCTGTTTCATCAATGCTTGATACAAGCTCTTCCAACTCTTCAATTGATGAATAAAAGAATTCTTTTCGCATATTTACCTTATTAACACGCTTATCGGTAAGGGCATCGTGTAATTTTTTTTCAAGTGTTACGGCATCTTCAGAGAAAATAAAACTGTGTACGTCAAATTTAAACGGTACGCTGGCACTGCCGAGTTCATCAACTCTGTCCTGCGGATTAAGACGGCGTGTCATACCGATTTTAAACATATTTTCGCCGAACGAGCCAAGATTACTGATTATGTAAACATTACCTGCCTTACCGTTTTGTAAGTTTGTAATAGTTTCTTTTTGTACTATGACATCAGATAATTGTGCCTGTAATTCTAAAATTCGAGCCTGTAATTTTTCTGTTTCTTCCTGTGCGGCGGTTGATAACTGTTCCTTAATTCTTTCTATCTCTGTTTTATATTTTGTTTCTTCAGCATCAATTTTTTTCTTTTCAAGCTCTAATGCACGGCGTTCTTCGGCTTCCTGTCGCATTTGCTCACGGATTGCAAGTTGTTCCTGACGTGCCTGTTCCTTTTTAACATAATAGTTGTATTCAATTTTAACGGCGTTTATAAACAGATATTCTATTTCACCGATAAATTTTGTTAACGTAGAAACAATACTTTGGTTTCCTGAACCTGCAATTGCAAGATACTTTCTCGTAACGTCTTTAACCTGTTCAACAGCATCGTCAAGCTTTTCAAATTTTAATTCATAAAGTATATTTTGTAATTCTGCTCTCAACGCAATTACCATTAGCTGATAAATTGTTTGGTTCGCCTTTGTGGTATAGCGTGCGGCGTAGAGAGACAATAATCTTTCGATTTGCTTTTCGTTCTCTCGGTATGCCTTGCGTAAATCCTTAATGTCCATATGGTGCAATTTTAAAATAATGGACGGGGATAATTCTTCAAGTGCATCAGAATCACTTACAGAGAGAAGAGATATATCAAAATTCGGATAATTTTCGATACAATACTCTATACTTTTATAAAGCTCTCTGGTTTTATTTAATTTGTTTGATGCGGTTTTTAATTTCTTCTCTTCTTTTTCCCGATTTTCAGTTAATTCTGCAATTTCATTACGCAAAAGAGATATAGTGTTATTATCCTGCTCAATTTCACTTTGCAAAGCTTTTATAGTAGCCTCTGTCTGTGTATATTCTGTAAAACCGAGGTTTTGTAATTTTAATTTTAATTCTTGGTTTTCTTTTTGTAAAACGGAAATATTTTGTTTTAACTGTTCGTTTTCTTTTCCTTTGAAAATACCGCCGAAAAGTGATGGACCTTTTTTAGTTGAATCAGAATTTTGCTGATTATTTATTATCGGTGGAGCTTTCGGCGTTACAGGTTCTTGCTTTTGAAAACAAAATCCGCATGTCGCACAATAACGGCTGTTATCAGTGTTTTGAGTACCGCAGTTAGGACAAACTTTTGACATTTTTTCCTTCTCCTCACATTAGAAATATAAAACCGAGTTAATTTTTAATTTCTCTGATTAATAATTTAGGTATGCCTAAAATATGTAATGATTCAGTATCTTTGATTTCTTCAGGCTGATACTGCGGATTTATCGGCACAAGATTTATGCAATCAGGTCTGTATTCGACCTTTTTTATTGTTCCCATATCATCGTTATATATAGCTACTGCAACCTGACCGCTGTAATCGACAGTATTTTGCTTTAAAACAAGAACCTTGTCGCCGTCCCTGTATTCGGGATACATAGAATCGCCTTTAATTCTAAGTACAAAGAAATCTTCTTTGTTCCTTCCTTTTAAATAAGATGTAGGAACTTCAATTTTATCACCTGACCAATCCTCAATGGCTATCTTGTCAAATCCTGCTGCCACATCACCGATAACGGCAAATTCAACAATATCATCGGTGATTTGTGGAGAGAAAAGATTATTACTGACGGTTCTGCCTGACAAATCGTCAAGTCTAACATTAAAAAAGTCTGCAATTAATTCTAAAGTTTCATAACTTGGCTTTCGTTGACCTGATTCCCACATACCGATAAGCGAACGTGATAATCCCAATTCTTCCGCTAACTTATCTTGTGAGAGATTTTTATATGTCCTTAATATTTTTAAGTTTTCAGAGAAATTGTCCGTATAATTTATCATAATATTTCATATCCTTTTTTAATATATTTTAATAATATCACTAAAAGTGCCAAATGTCAACGAAAAAATGTCACTAAAAGTGTTGACAAATGTTTTTTTTTATGTGTTATATTAATTTCGTCACTTAAAGTGACTATGACGAAAGGTGGTGAATTAAGATGTTTAATATGCAGAAGGCTGGAGCAAGAATTAAATCTTTGCGTGAAAAATCAGGATGTACGCCTGAAGAGGTTGCTGAATCCATTGGAATAAGCGTATCGTCTTATTTGAAATACGAATCAGGTCTCAGAAATCCTCGTGATGAAGTAAAGGTAAAGATAGCAAATTATTTCGGTAGAAGTATAGGTTTTATTTTTTTTAGCTATTAACGTCACTTAAAGTGGCAAAATGTAAAAGAGGTGAAATTATGGCACGAGAAAAAGAGTTGTTTCGTGACTATCTTATAAGACTGGATGAAAAGTTTCCGGATAAGGAAATAATTCGGCAAAAAGAGTGTGCCGAGTTTTTAGGTCTTGATAAGAGAACGGTAAAGAAAAAATCAGCGTATCAATCCCGACAATCTGTTTGAATTGGTCTTCATTGATTTTTGGAGAGTATTCCTTTCTCTCGCATTTACGCTTAATCAGAACGGCAAGGATATTTGGTATCCTACTGATGATTTAGCACAACAGGCAAGCAAGGCAACCAAACGGCTGCCTTTTTATTTTAGCTATTTGTTTGAAAATCAGGGGGATTCGAACCCGTGAGGGTCTGAGCGTAAAGTAAACAGTATGTAACAGCTCAAAAGCTATTGTTTGAAGCATTTAAAATTAAATATAATTCAGGACTATTTTTGTGAATTTGTAAATAATATTAAAAAAGTGTGAATTTTTAATAAAGTACTTGATTTTTTGGAAAAATGTGGCTAAAATATATTTAGCACTCAAAACAGAAGAGTGCTAAATAAATATTCAATCTTTTCAGGAGGTAATATAAAATGACTATTAAACCGCTTGCAGACAGAGTTGTACTTAAACCCTGTGAAACAGAGGAAACAACAAAGAGCGGAATCGTTCTTGCTGCTGCCGCTCAGGAGAAACCGCAGATATTTGAGGTAGTAGCAGTAGGCCCCGGCGGAGTTGTTGACGGTAAAGAGGTTACAATGTACGTAAAAGTTGGGGATAAGGTAATCTCCGGTAAATATGCAGGTACAGAAGTTAAGGTTGACAGCACGGAATATACGGTAGTTCGTCAGTCTGAAATTCTCGCAATAGTTGAATAAAGGAGTAATACGATATGGCTAAACAGATTATTTACGGTGAAGATGCCCGCAAGGCTTTGCAGGCAGGTATTGACAAATTAAGCAATACAGTTAAAATTACACTCGGCCCTAAGGGCAGAAACGTTGTTCTTGACAGAAAATACGGCGCTCCGCTCATTACCAATGACGGCGTTACAATAGCAAAGGAAATTGAGCTTGAGGACGCATTCGAGAATATGGGCGCTCAGCTTGTAAAAGAGGTTGCAACAAAGACAAATGACGTTGCAGGCGACGGTACAACAACAGCTACTCTTTTGGCTCAGGCACTTGTTCGCGAAGGTATGAAGAATGTTGCCGCAGGCGCAAACCCCATGGTTGTTAAGAAGGGTATGCAGGCGGCTGTTGACGCAGTAGTTGCAGAGGTTCTTAAAAATGCTCAGAAGGTTAAGAGCAGTGAGGATATTGCAAAGGTTGCAACTGTTTCTGCCGCTGACGAATACATCGGCTCTCTTATTGCCGAGGCGATGGAAAAGGTTACTGCCGACGGCGTAATTACAATTGAGGAGTCAAAAACAAGCGAAACCTACAGCGACGTTGTTGAGGGTATGCAGTTTGACAGAGGCTACATTTCGCCCTATATGGTAACCGATACCGACAAAATGGAAGCTGTAATTGATGACGCTCTTATCCTTATTACTGACAAAAAGATTTCAAACATTCAGGAAATTCTTCCTCTTCTTGAACAGATTGTTCAGTCAGGTAAAAAGCTCGTTATTATTGCTGAGGATGTTGAGGGCGAGGCTCTTTCAACAATCCTTGTTAATAAGCTCAGAGGCACCTTTACCTGCGTTTGCGTAAAAGCTCCGGGCTTCGGCGACAGAAGAAAAGAAATGCTTCAGGATATTGCCGTTCTTACAGGCGGCGAAGTTATTACGTCAGACCTCGGTCTTGAGCTTAAGGATACTCAGGTTTATCAGCTCGGTAAGGCAAAGCAGGTTAAGATTTCTAAGGAAAATACAATTATTGTTGACGGCGCAGGCGACAGCGAGGCAATAAAGGGCAGAGTTGCTCAGATTCGCGCTCAGATTGAGGCTTCAACATCTGAATTTGATACTGAAAAGCTTAAAGAGCGTCTTGCAAAATTGGCAGGCGGCGTAGCTGTTATCCGTGTAGGCGCGGCAACAGAAACCGAAATGAAAGAAAAGAAGCTTCGCATTGAGGACGCTTTGGCGGCAACAAAGGCGGCAGTTGAGGAAGGCTCAGTTGCAGGCGGCGGCGTTGCGCTTCTCGGCGCAATTAAGTCAGCAAAGGCTCTTCTTGACACTGAAGATGCTGATTTCAAGACAGGTGTAAACATTGTTATTAAGGCAATTGAAGAGCCTGTACGTCAAATTGCAAAGAACGCAGGTCTTGAAGGCTCTGTAATCGTTAACGAAATTGTTAATAAGAATGAACAGGGCTTCGGCTTTAACTTCGCAACAGGCGAATATGTTGATATGTTCAAGGCAGGTATTCTTGATCCTGCAAAGGTAACGCGTTCAGCGCTTCAGAATGCGGCGTCAGTTGCGGCAATGGTTCTTACAACAGAATCACTTGTAGCTGACATTCCCGACCCGCAGGCAGACGCTGCTGCGGCTGCGGCAATGGCTCAGGCAGGCGGCGGAATGTATTAAGCCGTAAAACTGAATTTTTTATACAGCAGGTGGTTTTCATCTGCTGTATTTTTTTTTGTTTATCGATAAATTTTTATTGACAAACGATAAAAATGGTGCTATATTGACCTTGTAAGCAAGACTTAGGAGGGCTTTTTATATGTCACGGACTAAAATTTCTGCAATCGTTTCACTTATAATTTGCATACTGTCAAGCATTTTGCTTGCGGTTTGGCTGTTTACGTTTCCGTGGTTTTTTAATTGGTTTTACACAATTTACCACGGTCTGGGCTCTGAATACACTCAAACAAATACGGTGATTAAAATTGTAATTCCCACATTTTACGCCTGTGCGCCCTTTGCGGCAGCGGCGCTTTATATGCTTATAAGGCTTTTGCTTAATATTATTAACGAAGTAATTTTTGTATTTTCAAATGTAAAATATTTAAAATGGATTTCTTTTGCCTGCTATGCGGTAATGCTTATCACAGTAATTACGGGAATATTTTATATTACGCTTCTGGTAATCGGATTTGCAACGGGCGTTGTGGGCACACTGCTTCGGGTTGTGAAGGACTTAATGGATTCAGCGGTAAAGATTAAAGAAGAAAACGATATGACAATATGAGGTATTAAATTGGCAATTAAAATAAATCTTGATTTGATGTTGGCGAAAAATAAAATATCTTCAGGTGAGCTTGCCGAAAGAGTGGGTATTACTCAGGCAAATTTATCTATTTTAAAAACGGGTAAGGCAAAGGCAGTCAGGTTTTCAACCCTTGAGGCTATTTGCCGCGAGCTGAATTGCCAACCCGGCGATATTCTCGAATACACGGAGGATTAAATTATGGATACAGAAAAAAACGCAGTAAACAACAGTACAGATGTGACGGAAGCAGGCACTCCTATAGCAGAAACGCCGCCTGCACCGCCCGCTTTGGGAACACCGCCTGTTTTGGGAACACCGCCTGTTTTGGGAACACCGCCTATGACGCCCCTTTACACGCCGTATGTTCCGAAAAAGCCCAAAAAGGAAATTACATTCCAAAAGAAAGACAGAGTCTTTATGGGGCTGTTTATTCTTGCGGCGGGGCCGACGGTTTTCTTCGGACTTTTCGGCGGATTTTCATTAGGTCTTACGCTCTCTGTTTGGCTTCTTACCCTTGTAACAGCCTTATATCTTAAGGATAACGGCGATTTTTCGGCTATTTCTGTGTCGGCGTTGGCAGGCACGCTCATTTCGTCGCTTTCATTCACATTTTACGGCTTTAACGGCGCTAACGCTTTTCTTGCCTCATTTTTAACAATACTTTGCTATGCCGTCTTTGCCGTATCCATGTGCGACAGCGAAATATTTGACAGCATAAGGGGAATGCTTAAATACGCATTCGTTTCGGCGGTGTCGCCTTATGTAAATATTGCAGTGCCCATAAAGAGCAGCGTGGGAAAAGATAAGGACAGGCGAAAATCTGCAATTCAGCTTTTAGCGGCAATTCTTGTTTCTGTACCCGTTCTCGGTGCGGTTACAGCTCTTTTGGTCAGCTCTGACGCCGCATTTGAAGGGCTTGTAAGCTATGCCGCGAAGAAAATCGGTATGACTGTATTAAAGCTTTGCATAACTGCCGTAATTTCCGCCTTGCTAATGTCATTTGCTGTTACAAACAGATTTGATATGTTTGATAAAAGCACGATTTATTTAAGCAAGAGAGAAAGACCCTTGAAGGCTCTGTTTACAGTTACGCTTTTAAGTCTGCTTTCTGCGGTTTATTTGGCGTTTCTGTTTTCACAGCTTGCGTATTTTGTAAATTCCTTCAAAGGGCTTTTGCCCGCGGGCTTTACATTTGCCGATTACGCCCGCCGCGGCTTTTTTGAAACCGAAACGGTTGCATTCATAAATCTTGTAATAATCGCCTTGCTTATGCACCTTACAAAATTGAACGAAAAAGACGGATTGCCCGCAATTGTCAAAGCTTTAATGGCATTTATATCAGCATTTTCCGTATTCTTTATAATAACCGCTATTGCAAAAATGGCAATGTATATCAATAAATACGGACTTACAGCTTTGCGGGTTTTCACATCTGTGTTTATGATTGCAACCTGTGCGTTTATTATAGCTTTCGCCGTGCGTGTTTTCAATGCAGATGCAAAAACACTGAAATATGCAATTTCTTTCTCACTTGTAATTTTTGCTCTATTATCTGCCGTGGGGATTGACAGAACAGTTGCAAGCTATAATGTAAATGCCTACCTTTCCGGCAAGCACGAACAAATCGATATTGAATATCTTTACCGTCTCGGAGATGTAGCAATGCCTTATATTGCAAAGCTCGAAGACTGTTCGGATAAAGAAATTTCCGATAAGGCGAATGAGGCTATTGCGTATTTGTTCAAAATAAAGTTTATGTATGCGGAAGAAAGCGGTGAATACGAGCTTGAAAACGGCTTAATTATGAAAAAATATCATAAAGACTGGCGATTTAACTTAACTGATTACCGAATTTCAAAAATGTATGAGAATGAAAAAATTGTGTATGATGTTATGGAAGAGTTAACATACCCATTCTTGGCGGATGAAGAAATATGGTATGGATGAGCGGAAAATGAATCTGGAACATTGATAAGAAATTTTAGAAAATTTGTATTATTAAGGTCTGACGGTTTGCGGAAACCGTCAGATTTTTTTGCTTTTATTGACTTTAGAATGTCATTATAATATAATAAATCATAAATAATAAATGAAATCTGTTAAGAGGTAATGCTATGAAAATCGGATTTATAGGGCTCGGAATAATGGGCGAGTCAATGTGTGAAAACATAGTAAAAAAGCATAACGATAAGGTTTATGTTTCCGACCACAAAAGAAGTCAAATTGAAAAGCTGGCATCCTTCGGCGCAGTTCCGTGTGAAAATAATACCGAGGTTGCAAAAAATGCCGACCTGATTATTACAATGGTGCCGAAATCCGAGCATGTTAAAGAGGTTTATACCGAAATTTTGCCCGTAATTGACAGCACAAAAATTTGCATCGATATGAGTACAATAGACCCTGCCGTTTCTGTGGAATGTGCAAATATGATAAAGGCAAAGGGCGCTCAGTTTGCGGATTGCCCGGTTGTTAAAAGCAAGTCTGCCGCCATTGACGGAACGCTGGGCATTTTAATCGGCGCCGACGAGGAGCTTGTTCCCGTTATTAAGCCGATTTTATCTTATATGGGTACCAATATTAAATATATGGGCGGCAACGGCGCAGGGCTTGTTATGAAGATATGCTCCAATGCAATGGTTGCAGCAGTCCAAAACGGCGTCAACGAAACAATGGCATTGGCTCAGAAATGGGGCGTTTCGATTGACGATTACGCCGAGGCGATTTCATACGGAAGCGGCAAGAATTTTTATCTTGAGGTGCAGAAGGAAAATCTTAAAAATGAGGATTGGACAACTGCGTTTTCTCTTGAAAATGAGCATAAGGATTTAGGCATTGCAGTAAAAATGGCTGAAGAGGCAGGACTTGAAATGCCGGGCTTGAATGTGTGCAAAAGCGTTTACGACAAAGGTATGGAAAGGGGTATGGGTAAGCTCGATTTCCGTTCAACCTACAAAATTGTAAAGGGCGATTAAGAATTTAATGTTTTTTCAGTATGGAAGAATAAATGTAAATAAAAAAGGGGATTAAAAATGGAAGAAAAATCTTTGACTCACGGCATAAAGCTTAAAGACCGTGTGGGGTATGCTCTCGGCGATACGGCAGGTATTTTAACTTTTTCGCTCATAGGCGCGTTTCAGAATAAGTTTTATACCGATGCATTGGGAATTTCACCGTCAAAAATAGTGGTTCTTATTCTTATTGCGAGAATTTGGGACGCGGTTAATGACCCAATGTGGGGCGCGTTTATTCAGTCAAGAAAGCCGAATCCGAAAGGTCAGTTTAGACCGTGGATTTTAGGCTTCTCAATCCCTCTCGCAATTTCTGCCGCACTGATGTTCTTTAAAATTCCGGGTCTTACCGAGACAAAATACCTCATTTACGCTTATGTTACATATATTCTTTACGGAATGATGTATACAGCCGTTAACATTCCCTACGGCTCGCTCGCTTCCGTTGTAACGGATGATGAGCTTGAACGCTCCTCTCTTTCAATGTGGCGTTCAATAGGCGCCGGAATAGGCGGACTTCCCGGAACTGTTATCCTGCCGATGATTGTTTACACAACAACCGGTAAATATGCGAACGGAACAGACATTAAGGCGCTTGACGAAAACAAGCTGTTTTGGTGCGTGCTTATCATCTCAATAGCTTCCGTGCTGATATTCTTTATTCACTACAAGCTCACAAAAGAGCGTGTTGCTCCTCAAAAGAAAGACCCGGGGGAAAAATATAACGCGGCTTCAACGCTTAAGGAATTACTTAAAAACAAAGACTTTGTAATGCTCTCTTTAGCGTCAATGCTTCTTGTTGGCTTTCAGTTTTATTATCAGTCAACCTACACATATCTTTTCACCGATTATTACGGCAAGCCCGGTCTTTATTCTTTAGTGACAATATGCACTTATTTACCGATGGCGATATTTATTCCGATTATGAATAAGCTTATCGTAAAATTCGGCAAAAAAGAGCTTTGTGCGGTCGGTATGGCTTTTGCCGCGGTTGTAAATATTATTCTGTTCGCTTTAAGAGGAACGCCGCTTGCCGCGAATCCTACCGTATTCCTTGTGTTTATATTTTTCTCAGGTCTCGGTCAAACATTTTTGGTGCTTGAGGTTTGGGCGCTTGCTATGGATGCAATCGACTGCCATGAGCTTAGAACAGGTAAAAGAGAAGAGGGTATGGCATACGCATTTTTCTCATTCACAAGAAAGCTCGGTCAAACGCTTGCGGGCGTAGGGCTTAATCTTCTTTTGGCGTCGATTAAATATGACGGAGAGCTTTCAAAGCAGGGCATTGCATTAAGCGGAAAAGTGCTGTCACGCCTTTATGACATTTCAACAATAGTTCCCGCAGTTGTTCTTACTGCTATGGCGCTGATTCTTTTCTTCGGCTACGGCCTTTCCAAAAAGAATCTTGAAAAAATGCACGCTCAGCTTGATTTAAAGCGCTTGGAGGATAAAGATGAATAAGGTACACGTAGCTTTCGGCTTTCACGTTAACTGCTACCACTCTTACAGGGGTGATACGGCGGACAATCTGGGCTTCGGCTCTGATATACGCATTATCCGTAAAATAATCAGCACTCTTGACTCTCTTAACAGCGAGGGAATTTCCGTTAAAGGCACTTGGGATTGCGAAAATTTCTTTTCTCTTGAAAAGATTTTGCCCGAGTTCGCTCCCGACATAATTGACGGTATGAAAAGGCGAACCGCTCAAAACGGCGATGAGCAAATAATTATGGGCTATTCCAACGGAGCTCTCGGTCCTATGACCGAGGAGGAGCTTGAAGCATCAATTAATCTTGCCGTTACAAATCCTGAAGGTTCGGGACTTCGCGACATTTTCGGCAAATGCGAAATGCTTGTTCGCCCGCAGGAGGTAATGTTTACTCCCTCGCAGGTGCCCGTTTACAATAAACTCGGCGTTAAGGCGCTTTGCCTTTATTATTCCTGCGTGCCGTTTGACGCATTCCGCACAATTGTGCCCGCTTTGCCCGACGAAATTGCATTTAACCCCTTGACTTATACGTACAAGGGCGACAGTATGACAATTCTGCCCACATACAACAATTCCGATATATGTGACGCAGGGTGTCTTCGGGCTTGGGTTAAGGATTTACATAAAAAACAGGAGTCGGGCGAAATTAAGCGTGACGTTTTGATTTTCGTCAATATGGATGCCGACGCTATTTTCTGGGAAAGTATGAATTTGCCTATTGTGGGCAACAAAATCGCAAATACCGACGGCATAAACGGTCTTGTAAGAGAAATTGCAGATTTGCCGTTTATTGAATTTGACACTCCCGGAAACTACATCAAGACGCACGAAGCGGTTGGCAGTATTGACTTTACGCAGGACACGGCGGACGGCAATTTTACGGGATATGCCTCTTGGTCCGAAAAGCCGTATAACCGCAAAATCTGGACTGCTGTTGACCGTTCCCGCGCTTTAGCTAAGGTTAACAGCAAGGATGACAGAAAATCCGTCTCATTTCGTGACAGGGTGCTTTTGCTGTCCACAACGCATTTCGGGCTTGCAACTCCCGTGCTTAACATCAGGCGTGAGGAAACGGCAAATGAGCTTGCGCTTTCCGTTGTAAATTCCGAAAAACAGGTGTTGAAAAAATACAAAAAAATCGCAGTGCATAACATTACAAAAAGCCGTTTGCAATGCGTGCAGATGTCGGTAAACGAAAAAATTACCTCTGCATCTCAAATTCAAATCAGCGGCGCAGGTCTTAAAAATTATACCGTAATACCAATGTCCGATGACTTGTCGTCTGTTTTCGTTATGATGCAGTTTGACGAAATTAAAGACAAATATTTTATTGATGCAAAAATCGGCGAGCCGACCGAGCCTTCCAATAAAGGCGATTTAGAGCTTCACGGCAAAGGCATTACGCTTAAATTTTCAAAATACGGCAAGCTTTATAAGGTTGTTTACAATAAAAAAGAAATCGGCGGAACAGATTTTCTTAAGAGCTTTATAACCTTTGACGGCAAGGAATATGAATTCGAAAACATCTCCTGCGAGGCTCTGAGTTTAGGTGGAAACGGCAAGGGAATACGCTCAAAGGGCGAAATACATCTGCCGAATGAAAAGGAAAAGGGCGAATTTACGTTTGACTTTATCTCGACTGATTATTCAAAGGGAATTTTTGTGCATACGGATGTAAAATATCCCTACACACCCGAATACGATTCAATTTCAACGGAAAATTCCTCTTTGGGCAGATATTCGGATATGAAATGGCAGGAGGCCGTTCCGTTCCAGATAACTCCGAAGCTTTCGGACAGCGTTTCGGTTGTAAAGCGTAACTTTATGGGCGACATTTCGTCTTACAGTACAAAATCCTTCC
>CANARN010000015.1 GCA_947364045.1 uncultured Clostridia bacterium | reverse complement strand
ATTAAAGAGCTTTTAAAATGATTTTATCAAATTACGGCGTTGAAGCGGGCATACTCGGGTATGCCCGCTTCAGACTGTCGGTAAAACCGCAAAAGCGTGCATAAGTAAAAAATATATAAGCATAGTTTATTATTGAATTTTAAATTATCTGTTATATATAACGGACACAGCAGAAGGCTGTGTCCGTTAACTTATGCGCTTGACGTTTTTTCTCCCTCTCGGAGTACCTTTGTACGCCTTCGGGTCGAAGAAAACGTCATTTTGTATTTTCCCCGGTAGCCTCACAACGTGTCTGAAAATACTTTTTCGACACGTTGCGGCGGGCATACGGCGGGCATACTCGGGTATGCCCGCTTTTTTGTGAATTTATGTCTGTAAAAAACACAATATATTGTGAATTTCTATTGCAATACAAGCGCTTGTTTGATATAATAAGATGTTAAATAATAGTTAAATTTACCCCTCGGAGAATGATATGGATAAAGAAAAACGCGCAGACAAATTTGCTGAAGAACGGCAGAAGGATTTAATCATAGGCAGAAATGCAGTAACAGAGCTTTTAAAGTCAGGCAGAGAAATTGACACTCTGTTTGTTGTTCGGGGCGAGACGGGCGGAATAATAGGCAAAATTATTGCCGAATGTAAAGAAACGGGCGCAGTGGTAAAGGATGTTGACCGTAAAAAATTGGACTTTATGTGCGGACATGCAAATCATCAGGGAGTTGCCGCAACCTGCGCGGCGCATGAATATTCCACGGTTGAGGAAATTCTTGAAACAGCGCGCGAACGGGGAGAGGCTCCGTTTATTGTCGCTTGCGACGGAATTGAAGACCCGCATAATTTAGGCGCAATAATACGTACTGCCGAGGCGGCCGGCGTACACGGAATAATTATTCCGAAAAGGCGCAGCGCGTCGCTTAATTACACAGTGGGCAAAACAAGCGCAGGCGCTCTTGAATATATGAAAGTGGCGCGTGTTCCGAATCTTGCGGCAACGCTTGAGGAACTGAAAAAGCAGGGGCTTTGGATTTACGGAGCGGATATGGACGGAGAGGACGCGCGAGAGGTTGACACATCGGGCGCGGCGGTTTTGGTAATCGGTTCGGAGGGCGACGGACTCAGCAGGATTGTCCGTGAAAAATGTGATTTTATTATATCGCTTAAAATGAAGGGCAAAATCAATTCGCTTAACGCTTCGGTAGCAGGCGGAGTGCTTATGTACGAATTTGCATATAAAAGATAAGGGCTGAATAATTAATTTTTCTTGGAAAAGTGTGGAAAATACAGAGAAAGGAACGATACCGTACAGCAAATCTGAATTTAGTTATGCTTTTTGCGAAGGCTGTATCGAACGGTGACTATTATGGCGGACAGAATACCCGAATCGCTTATTGACGATATTCTTGAATCAACTAAGAAATATTCATCAGATGAAAAAATTCCTGAATTTTCGGCAAATGATGTCGATGATTTACTTCTCTCTTTGGGAATAACCGAGTTTGCAGAAGAAAAAGAGCAGGGCGAAGCCGTTAAAGTCCCTGAAATTTCGGCAGAGAAAATTGTTCCCGAGCAAACGGAAAAGGCGGCGGAGCAGGAAGAAAAAGCCGTTGATTTATCAGAGCCTGACGAAACAGAAGAAGAGCTTTCGGTATCGTTTGCTCAGTATGCTCAAAAACGTAAAAAACGGGCTTCGGGATTTTTGGAGTCAATTAAAAAGTCAAATTCCTTTGGCGGAAATTTGTCCGGAGAAGACAGTGAAAATGTCAGTGTTTCCGAAGCGGCGGACGGTCAAATGGAATTGCAGGTCGGCGGAGAGGAAATAAGCTCTGCCGAAGAAGCCGCAGCCGTTGAAGAAAAAGAAGAGTCGGCGCCTTCTGTCAGCGGTCAGATTTCAATAGAAAAAACAAGAATGTTCAATGAGGTTAAAATACACGGAGAATATAATCCGAATATTTCTCATAATCTTGGAAATAAGGTAGTTCGCACAACAAAGGGCGAGGGAGAGGCTGTTTCAACTCCTGTTATGGGTGAGGAAAAATACAGAAAGCATTTTATGAACAAGCCCGTTCAAAATCTTGAAAAAACTCAGGAACACAGGGATTTAATTTCATCTCTCCCTGCGAAAACGCTTGAAACGCCCGGAATTATTGTAAAGAAAAGTAAATATGCCTCTGTTAATACCGACGGAATCGAGCCTATACCTACAATAGTTCCTGCCGTGTCTGAGCTTCAGGGCGAGATATATTCGCATTCCGAAGAGGTGTCAGACGGGCAGATTATGCTTGACGGCTTTAAGGATATAGAAAAAATTGAAAGTACAACCGAGGAAGAGGCAGAAGCAATGCTTCTGGAAACGCGTAAAGAGGTTGTCAAGGATTTTGTAGACAATGTAATATTTAAGCAGGATAATGAAGAAACGGACGTCGACAGGGAAAAGGACGGGTATCGGAAAAACCGTTATGAGCATAGAAATAACCGTATAAAACGCGAATTTTTCGGTCCGAAGGATGCAGATGCGGTTACAGATGAGTTTTTGCACGAAAAGCGTAAGATTACAGCAAGACTGTCTGTTTTGTCGGTTATTTGCGCTGTGATGGTAATTATTTCTGCGGTTGCGGCGTCAGGCAGAGGCAGCTTTGACGCTTTCGGCGGCGAAAGCGGAGTTTACATTGCAATACAGCTTTTACTGCTTATAATCTGCTGTATAATAAATTATAAATCGTTTAAAGAAACGCTTAAAAATTTCAAATTAAATCTTGACCTCGCGGTAGTCATTGCCGCGCTTGCAGGAATTTTGCAGACAGCTTTTGCTTTCGGCTTTGCGGATTCCGTTGAATCGTCGGTGCATTTGTTTACTGCCGCGGCTGTAGTTCCGATGATTTTTAAGGCGGCGGGAGAGCTGATTGTCTGCCGAAACGACCTTGAAAATTTTTTAACGGTATCAAATTCCGAAAACGGTTATTACACTGTTGAAAATATTGAAGATGAAGCAGAGGCGGCTGAAATTGCAAGAGGGCTGATGCTTGGTGAGCCTGAAATAAAATATTCGGCAAAAATAGGCTTCCCGTCACGCTTTGTTGAGCTTTCAAAGGAAGCCGACATTACGGCGTCAATTTTAAAATATTCGCTTTTAGGCGTTACGGCGGTTTCATTAATAATCGGAATTGTAACGCTTGTTATACAAAAGGATATACTTGCAGGTATTTCTTCGCTTTCGGCGGCGCTGTTAATGTCTGTTCCGTCTGCGGCAGGAATTATTTCAGCGGCAAACCTTTCCCGCGCCAATAAAATGCTTCGGGACAGCGGTACGGTAATTAACGGGTATTCAGCGGTTGAAAATGCAGTAAATTCAAACGGAATAATCATTGATTCCGCAGACGCCTTTAAGAGCGGCGGCTGTAATATTGAGGGAATTAAGCTTTATCACAAAATGAGAATTGACGAGGCATTGCTTTATACGGCTTCGGTGGTTATTGCTTCCGGCGGCGTGCTTTCGGAAATTTTCGACGGTGTAATTGAGGGAAAAAGAGAGCTTTTACTTCCTGTTGAAACATTGGCTTATGAAGAAAAACTCGGATGCTCCTGCTGGATTCATAATCACAGGGTGCTTGTCGGCAATAAAGAGCTTTTAAGACATCATAATGTTGAATTGCCCGATGACAGTCTTGAGGAAAAATTCAAAGCAGCGGGGAAAAACACGCTTTACCTTGCAATTGAGGGTAAAATTGCCGCTATGTTCATTGTTGTTTATAAGGCGGACGAAATGACGGCGCATTATATACGCGCTCTTGAAAGGGACGGAGTATCCATTCTTTTCAGAACGTCAGACGCCAATATTACCGAAAGCTTTCTTGAAAGCGAATTCGGACTTCCTAAAAATGTAGTTAAAATTATAAATCCGGTTGCAGGGGAAATGTTTACTAAGATAAAAAATGAAGAAAAAGAACGCAGCGATGCGCTCATAATTCATGACGGCAGAGTTATTACCATGCTTAAAGCGCTGCATTTATCATTTAGAATAACTCAGTTTGTAAATGTTTCAAGAACGGTACAGCAGATTGCGGCGGTTATAGGCGTGCTGCTTGTAGCGGCGCTCAGCTTTATGTCTGCAATAAGTCAGATTTCAGTCTGGCAGATAATTTTTTATCAGTTAATTTGGGGTATAGTGCTTTATTTTCTTCCTGCAATCAAAAAGCCGAATAAAAGGATAAAATAAAGCTTATCAACGGGGCAGTACAATCGGCAAATGCGGATATTGTTTTGAGGGGAGATAAAAATGGATTTTTTGAATACGGTTAAGGACGCGGCTCTGTGGCTTTGGGGAATAGACCCCGTAAGAGAAACTGTTGACGCTTTGTTTAAAATTATGCTGGCGGCTCTTCTCAGCGGAATTATCGGCTATGAACGTGAGCATTCACACAGACCTGCCGGCTTCAGAACACACATTCTTGTAGCGATAGGCTCAACCCTTGTAATGCTTACGGCGGTGCATATGAGCGAAACCTCGCTGAATTTGTCTCTCGATGTTTCAAGAATGAGCGCGGCGGTTATTACAGGCATAGGCTTTCTCGGCGCAGGTACAATTCTCCGTGAGGGCTTTTCTGTTAAGGGTCTTACAACGGCGGCGTCACTTTGGGCAGTTGCGTGCATAGGCACGGCTGTGGGCGGCGGTTATACAACAGGTGCTCTTGTCGCAACAATAGTCATTTACTTTACCTTGAATTCACTTAAGCATTTTGTTATCAACGGTTCTGTCGGCAAAACCATTTACGTTGAGGTCGAGAGTATTGAGGAGACTCTTCCTGCAATTACATCGCTTATAAAGGATAAATTCAATTCACCCATACATTCCGCGGAAATTGTATATACTACGAGCGCTGATAAAAAATATAAGCATAAGAAAAATAATTCCGTTATTAAAATTCTGGCATTTCCGAAGAATAATAAGGTCCTTTCCAAAATAATTTCTGCTCTTAAAGAGCTTGACGGCGTAGAGGATGTTTATGTTGACTGATATTGTACTTTCGGACGGCGAGCATATTGAAGATTTGGGAGAAAACGTCTGTCTGTTGGTTTCAAAAACACATACCTTCGGCACAGACGCGCTGCTGCTTAACAGCTTTGCAAATGTGAAATCAGGCGATAAGGCGATTGATTTGGGAACGGGCTGCGGAATAATACCTTTTTTGTGGCTTCGGGACAACAAGGCTCAAAAGTACAGAGCCGCAGCAGAAATACAGGGCAATGCCTGCGAGCAGTTCAGAAAATCTCAGAAGCTTAATAATGACTTGTCATTAAATTTGTTTGAAGGCGATTTGAAGGATAAAAATCTAATTCCTCAGCGTGAATATTTTGATGTTGTCACAATGAATCCGCCGTACAAAGCGGAAAATGCGGGAATAAAAAACGAAAGCGAAAGCGCAAAAATCGCGCGTCATGAAACTGCCTGCAATATTGACGATATAACAGAATGCGCCGCAAGAATTCTGCGGTTCGGCGGAAGACTGTGTATTTGCCACCGCCCTGAGAGAATATTTGACGCGCTTTATTCGATGCGTAAAAACGGTATTGAGCCGAAAAAAATACGTTTTGTGCAAAAGAACGGCGAAACGGCTCCGTGGCTGGTGCTTATTGACGGAAGAAAAGGCGGAAAATCCGGACTTATCGTTGAAAAACCGCTTTTAATGCAAACGTCGGACGGTACACCGACGGACGAAATTTTAGAAATAACAGAGAAATACCGTAAAAATCAGATATAAAAACAGTGAAAGGAGCGTTACAGCGGAAATGTCGGGAAAGCTTTATGTTGTCGGCACACCGATAGGCAATTTGTCGGACATTTCGCCGAGAGGAATAAAAACTCTCAGCGAGGTCGACTTTATTGCGGCGGAGGACACCAGAGTTACTGCAAAATTGCTCAATCATTTTGACATAAAAAAACCGCTTGTAAGCTACTATGAACACAACAAGCGGGAAAAGGGTGCGGTTATAACCGACCGAATACTGTCAGGAGAAAACTGCGCAATAGTGACAGACGCGGGTATGCCGTGCATTTCAGACCCGGGTGAAGATTTGATTCGCGACTGCCACAGTCTTGGAATATCGGTTGAGTCAGTTCCGGGACCTACGGCGTTTGCCACCGCCCTTGCAATAAGCGGAATGGATACGGGCAGATTTTCCTTTGAAGGTTTTTTGAGTGTCAATAAGCAGAGCCGTAAACAGCATTTGGAAGAGCTTACAAACGAAAAGCGGACTATGATTTTTTACGAAGCGCCTCATAAGCTGCGTAATACCCTTAAGGATTTATATGCTTTTTTCGGCGACCGTGAAATTGCAATAGTAAAAGAGCTTACAAAAATTCATGAAACGGTTTTTCGGACAAGTCTTGAAAAAGCAAATGAATACTTTGAAACGGAAAATCCCAAGGGTGAGTATGTTCTTATTCTCAGCGGTTGTAAGGAAGAAAAAAAACAGCCTGCAACGCTTGAACAGGCTGTGAAGAGCGCAAAGGAGCTTTTAAATAAAGGCGTGAGCGTAAATGAGGCGGCTAAAACCGTTGCTTCGGAAACAGGCTTTAAGAAAAGCGATATTTATAAATCACTTCTCTGATTTTTTGAATGCGCGTTCGTATTGACGCTTAATTATTTGCGTTGCTTCCTTAGAAACTGTTTCTACGCAGACAGGCAGACGGTCGTTTTTTTTAGGCTTTTGGGCTTATTTAACCGTTATGGTTGAAAGAATGGAGTCGATAGTTCCCGATGATAAAAACGAACCCATATCGAGAGTTGCATATTCGTTTGCCGGCATTATTCCGAGAGCGGCGGCGCGAAGATACAATGTGTAAACCGTAAGAATGTAAATTGCGCGGCATTTGTCGCCGTGGGCATTACCCACATTGCCCATACGCTCGTAAATTGCGGCGGCGGCACGTAAAATCGTATTCGTTTTCATTTCGTAATCCTGGGGAATATCGGTAAAGTCAAAGCCTGAGTCGGAGGAAATCCTTGTTTCCGAAAGTCCAAGCAAATAATCAGAGCTTACGTCGTAAAAAACGGACGCTTTACACAGAAAGTCAAGTCCGCATTCACGGATTCCTTTCTCATAATGGGAGAGAAGAGCCTGAGAAACGCCGAGCGCTTCTGCGGCTTCCTTTTGGCTAAGCTCTTTTTCCTTACGTAATTTAACAAGTCTTTGCGAAATAGACGTACTCATTTTACCACCTGAAATTCATTAAATTTAATTTACAAAACGTATAAAATTATAAAACCGATTCTACAAATTGTATATTGACTTAATAAATAAAATAACGGGAGTTTTTTTATGCAGACATACCAAATACATTTTATAAGACATGCCTTTACCAAAGGTAATTTGGAGGGAAAATATATAGGACATACAGACGAGTGCGTGTGCGAAGAGGGAATGAAGCAGCTTGAGGCTACTATAAATGATTTCGGACCGTACCCGCAGGTTGACGCTGTTTTTTCAAGTCCTCTTAAAAGATGCTTGGAAACGGCAAAGAAAATATATCCCGAAAAAGAACCGATTGTAATGGACGGTTTAACCGAATACGATTTCGGCGAATTTGAAAATAAAACTGCTGAAGAGCTTCAGAAGGATGAGGACTTTGCCGAGTGGCTCTCCGGCACGAATCCTAACAAAGCCGCTCCCTTCGGTGACAGTCAGGTGCGGTTTAATTACAGGGTTTGCAGCTGCTTTGAAAAAATAGTTGACGGAATTTTGCAGTCGGGCGCCAAAAATGTTGCAATTATTACCCACGGCGGTGTTATAATGTCCATAATGCAGACTTATGCTTTGCCCGAAGCGCCGATGCACGAATGGATGACTCCGAACTGCTGCGGATACACGGTACGCCTTGACCCGTCAATCTGGATGAGAGGTATGAAGGTGGAGGCGATTTCCGAATGTCCCGTTCCGCCTGAACAATTTGAGCATGAGCTATGGGATGTTTATGACCCTGAAAAAGATGAATATGATGTTGCTTATTGGGAGAATGACGAAAATTTTCCCGATGAGGCAAATTAAAATAATATAAACAAGCATAAGGAGGAAATATAAATGCAAATGACTTTTCGATGGTTCGGTTCTGAAAAGGATACCGTAACCTTAGAGCAAATCAAACAAATCCCGAATGTTGTGGGCGTTGTTCCTGCCTTGCATTACCTTCCGGCAGGAGAGAGCTGGAGCGAGGAAGACGTTTTCAAAATGAAAAAGGAAATTGAGGACGCAGGTCTTACAATGGAATGTATTGAGAGCGTCAATGTCCATGAGGATATTAAAATCGGCTTGCCGACAAGGGAAAAATACATTGAAAATTATAAAACAAGCATACGCAATCTTGCAAAAGCGGGTGTTAAGGTAATATGCTACAACTTTATGCCCGTTTTCGACTGGACAAGAACCGACCTTGCGATGAATATGAGTGACGGCGCTACCTGCCTTTCCTATGACGGCGCGCAGATTGAGGGTAAAAGCCCTGAGGATATGTTCAAGGAGATTGACGACAATTCCAACGGCTATGCAATGCCGGGCTGGGAAACGGAAAGAATGCCTGAAATTAAGGAGCTTTTTGAAAAATATAAAAATGTAACGGCTGAAGACCTTTGGAGCAACCTTAAATATTTTCTTGAAAGCATAATGCCCGTCTGCGAGGAATGTGATGTTAAAATGGCTATACACCCTGACGATCCGCCATGGGATATTTTCGGACTGCCGAGAATTATTAAGGACAGGGACAGCCTTAAAAGACTTCTTGAAACGGTTCCCTCTAAATATAACGGGCTTACATTCTGCACAGGTTCACTGGGTGCGAGCAGTAAAAACGATTTGCCCGCAATGATAAGGGAATTCGGTGACAGAATTTACTTTGCGCATCTCAGAAATGTAAAGGTTGTGGACAACCGTTTCAATGAAACTGCGCACGAAAGCGGCACAGGTTCTCTTGATATGTATGAAATAGTAAAGGCTCTTCAGGATGTAGGCTTTGACGGATACATTAGACCCGATCACGGAAGAATGATTTGGGGCGAGGTTGCCAGACCCGGCTACGGACTTTTCGACAGAGCGCTCGGCGTAGCTTACATTAACGGACTTTGGGAAGCTGTAAAAAAGAACGGAGAGAGAGAATAATATGGAATACAATATGGTACACGAAAATCTTAAAGGCAGAGTTGCTGTTGTAACAGGCGGCGGCGGAGTGCTTTGCGCAGGCTTTGCAAAAACTCTTGCAAAGCAGGGAGTTAAGGTTGCTGTCCTTGATTTAAACGAAGAAGCGGCAAAAAAAGTGGCGGATGAAATAAACGCTGACGGCGGTACAGCAATAGCTGTCGGCTGTAATGTACTTGAAACAGAAAGTATGCAAAAAGCAAGAGAAACCGTTAACAAAGCTCTCGGCACTTGCGACATACTTCTTAACGGCGCGGGTGGGAACAATCCCAAAGGCACAACAACTAAGGAAACTCTTGAAAAAGTTGACCTTATAGAAAAGGACGAGGGAATTAAAACATTTTTTGACCTTGACCCGCAGGGAATTTCATTTGTATTTAACCTCAATTTCCTCGGCACGCTTATTCCTACGCAGGTTTTTGCGGCGGATATGGCGAATAAGGAAAATGCTTGCATAGTAATGATTACTTCGATGAATGCGTATCGCCCGCTCACAAAAATTCCGGCGTATTCAGCGGCTAAGGCGGCAGTTAAAAACTTTACGGAGTTTATGGCTGTGCATTTTGCCGAGGTGGGAATCCGTGTTAATGCAATAGCGCCGGGATTTTTCTCGACCAATCAGAATAAAGCGCTTCTTTGGAATGAGGACGGAACGCCCACACTCAGAACGGGAAAAATTCTTGCTGCAACACCTATGAAGCGTTTCGGAGAGGCAGAAGAGCTTTCAGGTGCGCTTCTTTTCCTGTGCGACGAGAGATATTCGGGCTTTATTACAGGCACGAGTATTTGCGTTGACGGCGGATTTTCGGCGTATTCGGGAGTGTAAAAGGGAGTTGTGATATAAATGAAATATTTAATATCGGCTCTTGTATTTTACACTGTGGGTTTAGTGCTTGCAATCATTTCTACAGTCAAATATATTAAGGCAAAAAAAGCGTCAGACGGCGAGCCTCCGATTAAACCCCATGCAATCAGATTCGGAATAGTATTTTTACTTTTTATAACAGCGCAAATTCTTTTGATTATATACAGACATTAAAATTATATACCGTTTAAAATATAAAGAAAGGAGAGGTACGTCCGCGCAAAACAAATTGTACGGTGTATCGCAATAAATACAATGGATTTGAAATTAAGAGATAAAAAAGAATGTATGTTTGATATGATTTCACTTGGTGAAATAATGCTCCGTTTAGACCCCGGTGACAGCAGAATTAAAACTGCGCGCTCATTTAAGGCTTGGGAAGGCGGAGGAGAATACAATGTCGCGAGGGGACTTCGCAGATGCTTCGGGCTTAAAACTGCGGCAGTTACCGCTCTCGCAGACAATGAGGTCGGCAGACTTGTTGAGGACTTTATGCTTCAGGGCGGTGTTGACACCTCTCTTATTAAATGGGTAAAATATGACGGTATAGGAAGAAATGTTCGAAACGGTCTTAACTTTACCGAAAGAGGCTACGGAATAAGGGGGGCAGTCGGCGTTTCCGACAGAGGAAATACCGCTGTTTCTCAGCTTAAAGCGGGTGATATTGACTGGGATTACATTTTCGGTACTCTCGGCGTTCGTTGGCTTCACACGGGCGGAATTTTTGCCGCGCTTTCCGAAACCACAGCAGAAGTTGTTATTGAAGCTGTTAAAGCGGCTAAAAAATACGGTACAATTGTTTCCTATGACCTTAACTACCGTCCGTCTCTTTGGAATGACATAGGCGGAAAGGCAAAGGCTCAGGAGGTTAACAAGGAAATCGCAAAATATATTGACGTTATGATTGGTAACGAGGAGGACTTTACGGCTTGTCTTGGTTTTGAGATAGAAGGCAACGACGAAAATCTTAAAGAGCTTAATATTGACGGTTATTACAAAATGCTTGAAGAAGTTTGTAAAGCGTATCCCAATTTCAAGGTTATTGCAACCACTCTTCGCACTGTTAAAACTGCCACTGTAAACGATTGGTCGGCAATTTGCTATGCGGACGGAGTTGTTTATAACGGACTTTCTTTCCCCGCTCTTGAAATTTATGACAGAGTAGGCGGCGGCGACTCGTTTGCATCAGGTCTTATTTACGGTCTTATGACGACGCTTGATCCGCAAAAGGCAGTAAATTACGGTGTTGCCCACGGCGCTCTTGCTATGACAACCCCCGGCGACACCTCAATGGCATCTTTAAAGGAAGTTGAAAAGATAGTTTCAGGCGCGGGCGCAAGAGTTGACAGATAGTTTATTTTTCCCAAATATTTCGTTGTGTTCGGCTCGAAGTATCATTATACAGCGTCGCCTCCACGCCTTGCCTAATATAAAAATAATATAGTTTGGTTTTTTCACCTAACAAATATAAGGAGTTTTAATAATGGATAAAGAAAAAATAATTACCAGAATTCAGGACTGCGGAATTGTTGCTGTTGTACGCGCCGAGTCGGTTGACAAGGCTGTACGTATTACAGACGCTTGTATTGAGGGCGGAGTTGCAGCTATTGAGCTTACATTTACCGTACCACACGCAGACAAGGTTATTGAGGAGCTTGCAAAGCGCTATACTCCTGAGCAGATTATCCTTGGAGCCGGTACTGTTCTTGACGCTCCCACTGCAAGAATTGCAATGCTTTCGGGCGCGGAGTACATTGTAAGTCCTGCGCTTGACCTTGACACGCTTCACCTTTGCAACCGTTACAGAGTGCCTATGATGCCCGGTATTATGACCGTAACCGAGGGGCTTACCGCTATGGAAAACGGTGCGGATATACTTAAGGTTTTCCCCGCAGACCTTTTCGGACCGAAAATCATTAAGGATATAAGAGGACCTATTCCTTATGCAAAAATTATGCCCACGGGCGGCGTTGACGCCGACAATGTAGGCGAATGGATTAAAGCAGGCGCAGTTGCTGTCGGCGCAGGCTCATCTCTTACGGCAGGCGCTAAGACAGGCGATTACAAAAAAATCACTGAGACAGGCAAGCGCTTTATTGAAAATATTAAGCTTGCCCGCGCCGAAATGGCAGGGAAATAATCCGCAATTTGCGTAATACGAAAAATAGAGTTATCTTAAAAGCGGATAACTCTATTCTCATATTTATATCATAATTTTTTCAGAAAGGCAGGGGAGATAAGTGAAAAAAATACTTTCTGTATTTTTGTCTGTAATTGCAGTTATATACATTTGCTCTTGCCCTGCTTTTTCTTTTGCCGGCGGAAGCTACACATATATTATTGAGAACGGGAAAGCTGTAATAACCGGCTATTCCGGTAAAACGGCATCTCTTTCCGTTCCGAATACGCTGGGCGGTTATCCTGTTTTTGCAATAGGTGAGGGAGCATTCAGCGGAAATGAATATCTTACCTCAGTAACTGTCGCAGACGGAATTTGTGAAATCAGGGATAACGCGTTTAATTCGTGCAGTAATTTGGCGGAAATAAGCTTGCCTGAGTCTTTAACGCACTTCGGTGAAAATGCTGTTTTCGGAACATCTTATTACAACAATAAATCAAACTGGACAATAAGACCTGCAAATTTAGGCGGTTCAGGCGGCATAACAATAGGCGGAGGGCAGGACACAATCCCGTGGGAATTTATTAAAGCAACCCGTCTTGAATATCTTTACCTCGGCACAGTGCTTGTCAGGTGTATTGTTGAGGGGACATATGCAGTAAGAAGCAGTACAACGGTCATTGCAGACGGAGCTTTCAGCGGACAGGATAAGCTGAAGGAATGTACACTGTCCTCAAAAACCGTTACGGTAGGCGCCGAAGCATTTAAGGATTGCGCATCACTTACAAAAATCAGCATTAACGATAACTGTAGAATTTGCAGGGATGCATTTTTAAATTCGGGAATTTATAATAATCGTGAGAATTGGAAAGGCGATTTTCTGACAATCGGCACGCGCGCGGTGGCTTCAAAAAATAATTGTGCTGAGCTTATTGTATGTGACGGTATAACCTTCATTTCAAGCGGCGCAATCGGAACGAAAAATGTTTATATTCCGCGGTCGGTTACAAGAATTGACATTGACGCATTCAGCGGAAAAAGCTCGGTGATTTACGGCTTCGGCGGCTCTTTTGCCGAAAACTTTGCGAATGAAAACGGTTTTGTATTTGTCGATTTAGATGATATTATGCTCGGCGATATGGATTTTGACGGCTCTTTAACGCCTAATGATTATGCAATTTATCGCGCTTCGGTTACCTGTTCCCGAAAAATGACGAAATATGAAGAATTGGCTGCGGATTTGAATTTGGACGGTGCAACCGATGCCTTTGATATAATTTATTTGCAGGTTTTAATAAATGATAAGACCGCGACCGTAAACGGTGACGTTAACGGCGACGGAAAAATAACCGAAGAGGATTATATCTATTTATTAAATGTAGTAAAATGTGACTGTAGGGGAGTCGGAGAAAATTTTCTGCGCCGTTCCGATTTGAACGGTGACGGAGCAGTTGACGCTTTCGATGTTATTTATCTTAACGTATATCTTCACGGAAAGGCAGATTTGAAATAAATGAGAGCTCTTGAAAATTTAGAACCCAAAAAAGTATTTGAATATTTTGAGGATTTGTGCTGTATTCCTCACGGTTCGGGTAATACAAAACAGATAAGCGATTACTGTGTGGATTTTGCAAGGAAACACAGTTTTATGTTTACGCAGGACAGCTTAAATAACGTAATTATCAGAAAAAATGCAAGTGTGGGCTATGAAAACAGCCCGACCGTTATTTTGCAGGGCCATCTTGATATGGTCTGCGAAAAAGACAGCTCATCTGAGATAGATTTCTTAAAGGACGGACTGTCACTTCGCTTAGACGGCGATTTTGTGTCGGCAAGCGGCACAACCCTGGGCGGTGACGACGGTATTGCCGTTGCTATGGCGCTCAGCGTGCTTGATGATGAAACGCTTTCTCACCCGCCTCTTGAGGTGCTTTTAACAACTGACGAGGAAACGGGAATGTACGGAGCCGACGGGCTTGACGCTTCGCTTTTAAAGGGTAAGCTTCTTTTAAATATCGACTCTGAGGACGAAGGTATTTTAACCGCGGGGTGCGCAGGCGGAGCGAGAGCCGAAATAAAAAAAGCTTTGACATTTGAAAAATCGGAGAAAACGAAAAAGATTGTTATATCAGGTCTTGAGGGCGGTCATTCAGGCGTAGAGATTGACAAAAACAGACATAATGCAAATAAGCTTATGCTTGAGCTTTTAAGGTGTGTACCGAATGTGAAATTGGCAGATATTTCAGGCGGAGCAAAGGACAATGTTATCCCTAACAGGTGTGAATGTTCTGTATGTACTGACTGCGATTTAACGGAAATCATAGATGCTTTTATAAAAGATAAATATAATTCTGCTGACCCGAATTTGCAAATAACCGTGACCGACGGTGACATTCTTCCCGTTATAAGCGAAGAAGAGTCAAGAAAAATTATTGATTTAATCTGTACGCTTCCTAACGGTGTGCAGAAAATGAGCGGGCAGATTGAAGGATTGGTTCAGACCTCGTTAAATCTTGGAGTTTTGAAAATTGAAAAGGATTGCCTTGTTTGCACATATTCGGTGAGAAGTTCGGTAAATAGCGAAAAATATGAGCTTTTAAATCAGCTTCAAAATATTGCAGACGGCTTTGGCGCGCAATTCAGCGACCACGGTCACTATCCTGCGTGGGAGTACAGAGAAAATTCGCATTTGCGTGACGTAATGGTTAAAACCTTTGAAGAGCTTTACGGCAGAAAGCCCACGGTGGATGTTATTCACGCAGGGCTTGAATGCGGTCTTTTCTGCGATAAAATCGACGGGCTTGACGCAGTTTCATTCGGACCTGATTTATTCGACATTCACACGGTGAATGAACGGCTTTCTGTTTCTTCCGTGCAGAGAACCTATAAATATCTTTGCGAAATTCTGAAAAATCTGAGGTAAAAGAATGAATATTAAAGACCGATTTTTAAAATATGTTTCATTTGAAACGGCTTCCTGTGAAGAGAGCAAAACCGTTCCGTCAACACAAAATCAAAAGGTGTTTGCCGAGTACCTTAAAAATGAGTTTGAAAGCATTGGACTTGAAAATGTCGGGTTAGACAAAAACGGCTATGTATATGCGTTCTTGCCATCAAATGACGGCACGGACAATTCAATCGGTTTAATTTCTCATATGGACACTTCTCCGTCGGTTTCGGGTAAAAATATTTCACCTGAAAGCATTGTTTACACGGGCGGTGACATTAAGCTTAAAAAATGCGGTGAAATAAGCGTTTCGGCTTATCCGTTCTTACAGGATTTTGTCGGTCAGGAGCTTATTGTGACTGACGGAACGACGCTTCTCGGCGCTGACGATAAAGCAGGAATTGCCGAGATAGTCACTGCGTGCGAATATTTAATAAATCACCCTGAAATAAAACATAGGGGCATAGCTGTTTGCATAACGCCTGACGAAGAAATCGGCAGAGGGGCGGATTTCTTTGATTTGGAAAGATTTCCTGCCCGTTTCGCATATACCGTTGACGGCGGACTGTTGGGTGAAATTGAATATGAGAATTTTAATGCAGCTTCTGCAAATTTTACCGTTCACGGAATAAATATTCATCCCGGCGACGCAAAAAACAAAATGAAAAACTCTGTTTTGATAGCTTTAGAGCTTATGAATCTTTTCCCGAAAGCCGAAATTCCTGCTCACACTGAAAAGTATGAGGGCTTTTATCACGTTTGCAGTATTTCGGGTGATGAATCTGAAACAAAGGTGAGTATGATAATCCGTGACCATGATATGGAGCAGTTTGAAAAGCGGAAGAATTTTGCCGAAAATGCAGTCGGTTTTATAAATTCAGTTTACGGCGGGAACACGGTTTCGGTTGAGATAAAAGACAGCTATTACAATATGAAGCCGAAGATTTTACCGCATATGGAGCTTATTAAGAACGCTGAAAAAGCAATGCAAAATGTGGGAGTTACGCCGAAAATTGTTCCGATAAGAGGCGGAACAGACGGCGCAAGGCTCTCCTATGAGGGGCTTCCGTGTCCTAACCTTTCAACAGGCGGAGCAAATTTCCACAGCGTACACGAATTTGTGTCGGTTGACTCAATGGTAAAAATGACCGAAGTTTTGATTGAGCTTGCGAAAATGTGAAAATGCAGGGTGTGGGTTTGCTTACGTCGTTATAGTAGGGACACCCGCTTCTCACCTGCCGGCTCGGTCGTTGCTTTTAAATCTTCGATTTAAAGGTGTCCACCGGACACCCGCAATTTCGGCTGTCCGAAAAGTAAAGATATATCAAATTATACCACGGTGCGCCGAAGTCATCTCACTCTACAAGATTCTTGTCTCCCCTGAAAGGGGAGATGTCACGAAGTGACAGAGGGGTATTATCAATTAAGCAATAACGGCGGCAGCAAGCCGCCATATTTCCGTACAAAAATCAAATATAATAACACAAAAAACGAGCAGTAAATTTAAAACTGCTCGGTTTTTTATATTTTACCTTTTAATTATATTAAACTTATATTTCAATTCCGTTTTCGTTTGCAATAAATTTCACAACGCTGTCGCTGTTGTTTTCGCCGATTATTATGTCGGCGATTTTTTTGACCTCCTCGGCACCGTTGCTGACGGCTACGCTTCTGTCGGCAACACGGAGCATAGGTATATCGTTAAGATTATCGCCGAAAGCGACTGCTTCGTCTGCGTTTATGTATTCTTTTACAAATTTAACCGCATTAGCTTTTGACGCCGTGTCCGCAAAAACCTCAAGTAACCACCCGTTTGTGTAACTGTCGGGGTAAAATGCAAAATTTATTCCGCTGACATTTTTGAGTTCCTCGGTAACGGGCAAAAGCAAATCTTTCGGCGCAAAGAAGTTAAAATAAACGGGATTTTGATTTTCGGGTAACTTGTAAAGCGATTTTACCTTGTAAAATCTGCCGTTAAGCATTTCTTTTCGTGTGTCAAAAAACCATTGCATAGCTTTCGTGTCAATATCTGTACACTGAATTGAAAGAAATTTGCCGTCAAACGTAAATACATTAGGATGAAGAGAGTGATTTTCAAAGATGTCAAGAACATTTTTGTAAGGGACGTTTTTTATTTCACAGTATTTAATTACTCGGTTTTCCGTAAAATCATATACAAAAACTCCGTTCATAAGCACCGCAGGTGCTGAAAGAGGAATGTCCTTTAAAAGAATACCGCCCGTTATCATACTTCTCGCAGTTGCAACTGAAAAAAGCACGTCCTTTTCGTAAAATTCTTTTATTTTTGCTATTTCGTACTCGGAAAGCGTGGCATCAGAGTGCAAGAGCGTTCCGTCTAAATCTGTTATATATAATGTTTTCATAATTCCTCCCGTAATTTCTGATATTTATTTTACAGTACGCACCAAAAAATGTCAAACCGTATTGCTTTTCTCGCTGAAAAATGCTTTAATATATTGAAATAATAAAGGGACTGATTATTCAGTCGGTTTGGGGAGTGGTTTTATGGATTTTAAAACAGGAACATTGATGTATTGCCTTGCTTTCGGCGTAATAATTTTTGTTATTATTCAGTCTGTGTTCTTTATGGTAAAGGCGTGGAAAAGGGGCAAGGAAATCGGCATTGAAAAAGAAAAAATGAAGCAGACTGTAATTTCGAGCGTGCTGTTTACAATTGCGCCTGCTGTGTCAATTCTGGCAACGGTGCTTGCGTTGGCGTCAGCTCTCGGAATAGTCTTGCCGTGGATTCGCCTTTCGGTTATCGGCAACTTGGCGTATGAAACCGTAGCGGCTGAAAGTGCTGTCGGTGTGTTCGGCTCGTCCCTTGCCAATGAAATCAAGGATGTAAAGCAGTTTTCGACTATTGCGTGGACAATGACAATAGGCTCATGCTTCCCGCTGGTTTTACTGCCTATTCTCTGTAAAAAAATACATAAAGCAACGCAGAAAATGACCTCAAAAAGCAGTTCATCAAATGCGCTCGGAGACATTTTGGGAGCGGCGGCGTTCATAGGAATTATTGCCGCATTTATTTCACGTGCAGTTGCCGGTACTCCGTCAGACGGTCCGTCGGCAGGCTTTATGTCCGTGTCGGTTCTTCTTTCTGCAATGATTTTCACAATAGCTCTCGACTATTTATGCAGAAAGAAAAATCTTACAAAGCTTGAGCCGTTCGTACTGCCTATTGCAATGTTTGGAGCTATGGGAATTGCCGTTCTGTTTACGCAGACACTGCCTGCGGGCATTACTGAATTTACGTGGAGATAAGGGGGAGAGAAAAATGAAAAAAGAAAGAACTTATACTGAAAAAATACACCTTTGGGGTGCAGTTTGGTCTGTTGCGGCGCTTTTAGTGCTTTTTTCCGTTCCGTTTATTTTCTCGGTTCATTACAACGCATTTCCTGAGATTAAAACTCTTTTAAAAGCTCTTTCAACCGTTATAGCAGTTTATTGGACAACCGCAATTATTGAGGTTGTGACCTACACGCCAATGCTCGGAGCGGGCGGAACATACCTTTCGTTCCTGTCGGGCAACATAACAAATCTTAAGCTCCCGTGCGCAATGAATGCAATGGAAAGAGCAAATGTGCGGGCAAACAGCGAAGAGGGCGAGGTAATCTCTACAATATCCATAGCCGCTTCGTCAATAACCACAACGGTTATAATTGCCGTGGGCGTGCTTTTGTTTGCGCCTGTTTTGCCGAAAATTCTTGCCGAAGGCTCTGTAATCAAGCCTGCTTTTGAATATGTTGTTCCGGCTCTCTTCGGAGCGCTCGGTGCGTCATATTTTGCAAAGCATTGGAAAATATCAATTCTGCCGATTGCAGTCGGAATTATAATCTACATTTTCTCACCGTCAATGGCAGTGGGCACAATGATTTTTATTACGATTGTCGTAAGCATACTCGGAGCCCTCGGAATGTATAAGGCCAAAATTATAAAGTAATACGGTAGGGTGATGGATATCTCCCACTGTAATTTGATATGTTGGTAAACAGATTAAAGAGGAGTACATAATATGAACCGCGCAATTATGGAAATACATTTCAGCAATTGCACACTTTACGGAAAAATTCAATATTTCCTTGATTCAAAAACAGTTCCGTTTTTTATTTTGGATGATAGATTTTGCATTACAAAAATGACAGATGGTGACGGCAAAAATGTCAGCTTTGAAAAATATCCTGACAGAAGCACAGTCGGTAAACAATCTTGCTATGCAATAAAGGAAATTGACACTAAACAATTTGAAATTGAGTTTGCAAGTGTCAAAAAATTTAAACGCCACTGGTCAAAAAGAAAAAGCAGCGACCGATATAATTTTTTTGAGGATAAGCGTATTTTTTTATATGATAATTACATTCGCTTTTATCCCTATCTTGCTTATCCTGATGATACAGAGCGCATCGGAAGGCATTTTATTCAGTGCAGATATGAGCCGTTGACTGTATACGGCTTAGACGGTTACGAAGTCCTGTTCGCAGAGAAACAGGGCAATTCACATATAATTCAACCGCTTAAATCAAATCGCTGTCTGATTTACGCATTGCGAAAGGACAGTTGTTATATAACCAAATGCGGTCAATTCCGTGCAATAACGCAGAAAAAAAGCGAATATGAGTATGCGCAAGCTATTGTAAGAACTAACAATGAGGTGCTTGACTGGTATAACAGTAACCTGTACGTAGATAAACCGGCACATGGAAATTTTCAGCTTGTATCTCTCGGTTTTACGCATAATGTCAATGCGTATGTGTGCGATAGCCTTACAGTTTACGAAAATTTTCAAAAATTACCGAAAGTGTGTGAATCTTATATTCCTCATGAACTCGGTCATATATGGAATATAAGTGACAATTTTACGGCAGAAGGCTTTTTGGATGAGGGCGGGGCAGAATGGAGTGCTGAAATTTACCGCTTTTACCATGATAAAAATTCTTTTGAAAAGCATCGAAAAGAATATGAGAAATTCAGCGAAAAATATTGGGAAAAGCTTTGCACCAACCGTAAATTTGATAACACCGACCCTGAAATCCCTAATCGCCATATGCTAGGCTTTCGCTTTTATAACCGAATTTATCGGGAATTCGGTCTTGACACGGTGCGCAGATGTATTCTCTGTTATGCGCTCTTGAATGATAAAAGTTTAGATGCTTTTTTAACTCACGTACAGCAAACGGAAAACGAAAAGGTATTTATATTTGTTCAAAATGAAGTTAATGATATTATCAGCCGTTTTCCCAAAAAGAAAAACATCTGAGATAGGTGCGGTTTCTTCGTTTTGTGACCTTATGCAGGGTGCTGTCCGCTCCAGTCGGTGAAATCGGAGTACATGATGACGGAACAGAGGCAACAGTGCTGTTTTTTGAGGTAAAATAACATACAAAATCCGCCGTAGGTTTAACCCTCGGCGGACTTTTTTATCTCAATATTTACGTTTTCCCTGACGCTTATTCCGAATATTCTATGCTGTTGCTTTTAACCGTGTCAATTAAAGATACAATCAACTGCCCTAATACAAATATTGCGTTAAATATGCAGAAGAACTTATACAGTGCGGAATTACTTAAAACGCTGTGCTCAAAGTGAAACGGTAAAACCGAAAATACAATCATCGAAATAAAGCTTATGATTGACAGCACACAGGATAAAACATTTTGCTTTTTAATTAAATTCCTGATAAACAAAATTACCGTCAAGACAATGAACACAAGGCAGATTGCGTATAGAAACATAAGCCCGGGTATATTATATTCTGAAAATATTTTATTTGCCATTGTACCCATAAAAGATGAAAGAAATTTCGGAAAAAATGAAAATTCGAAAGAATCTATATATAAAAACAGCAGTGAAATGAAGGAAAAAACTAAATTGCATATAAAATTTGCTATTTTCATAAATATCACTCCTTATGTAATGTATAATGACAGTTTTATTAACAAACCATAGGACTCACCTTGCCTTTTTATAATAGTTTTCTACAAATAAATAGTAACATTATATCTATTTTAAATCTATTTGAAGAATAGCCAAAGTTTTCTTATTTAGATTGTTAATAATTACCATTTTACCGCGATTTTTTTGTGAAAAAAATTCAGTAAAATTATTTGTAAATATTGTATTTTTTACTATTAAGTGATAAAATAATTCCGATTAAAACTATTTTGAGGGAGGTATGTCCCAATGCCGATTGTACCGATGAAAACTCTGCTTTCTGAAGCGGAGGAAAGGAATATTGCAATAGGCGCTTTTTCGGTCGGCAATATGGAAATGATTATGGGTGCGGTTGCCGCCGCAGAGGAGCTTAATACGCCTATAATTCTTCAAATTGCTGAGGTTCGTCTTAAAAATTCACCGCTGGAGCTTATGGGTCCCATGATGGTTTCTGCCGCAAAAAATGCTAAGGTGCCAATAGCCGTTCATCTTGACCACGGACTTAAATTTGAAACCGTGCAGAAAGCGCTTGAGCTTGGATTTACCTCGGTTATGTTTGACGGCTCTCTTCTGCCGCTTGAAAAGAACATTCAGGAGGTAAAAAGAGTATGTGCCGAGGCCGCAAAATACGGCGCTACAACTGAGGCGGAGCTTGGTGTTGTCGGCGGTAACGAGGGCGAGGGTAAACAGCACGAAATCCTATGCACCAACCCTGACGACGCCAAAATTTTCTGCGACGAAACAGGTGTGGACGCTTTGGCTGTGGCAATCGGCAATGCACACGGCAATTATCCAGTTTTGCCGTCGCTTCGCTTTGACGTTCTTGATGATATTAACAAGACTGTTGACACGCCCCTTGTGCTTCACGGCGGCTCGGGCATAACAGACGAAATGTTCCGTCAGGCTATTATGCTCGGTATCCGCAAGGTCAACATTGCGACAGCCTCATTCAACTGTCTGGCAAATGCCGCAAAGAGCTATTGTGATACTCACGAACAGGTAAATTATTTTGACCTTTCCAAGGCAGAGGCTGAGGGAGTTTACGAAAACGTAAAACGCCATATAAAAGTATTCAGTTTCATAGATTAAAGGAGATTATACCGATGAAATACATTGAATTTGACAATTCAAAGGAGTTTGATTTAATACTTTTGGGCAGGGTTGCGGTTGACCTTAACCCTGTTGATTACTACTGCCCGCTGAATGAGAGCACAACCTTTAAAAGATACCTTGGCGGCTCGCCCGCTAATATTGCGGTGGGTCTTGCAAGACTCGGTAAAAAAGTCGGCTTTATTGCCCGTGTTTCAGACGACCAGCTCGGTAAATTCGTAACCGATTTCTTTGAGAATGAGGGCATTGACATCTCAAACATCAAAAAATGCGAAAATGGTGAAAAAATCGGTCTTACATTTACCGAAATTAAATCCGAAACAGAAAGCTCAATTGTAATGTACCGTAACGAAGCAGCAGACCTGAAATTAGAGGTTTCTGATGTTGACGAGGAGTACATTAAGAGGGGCAAGGCAATTCTCATTTCGGGTACTGCTCTTTGCGAAAGTCCGTCAAGAGAGGCAGCTCTCAAGGCTGTAATGCTCGCAAAACGCAATAATATTCCCGTTATTTTTGACATTGACTACCGTGCATATAACTGGAAAAATGATGATGAAATTTCGATTTATTATTCTTATGTGGCAAGAGAGGCTGACATTATTCTCGGCTCACGTGAGGAATATGACCTTACCGAAAAGCTTATAAAGCCGGGTATGAGCGATAAGGAAACTGCTGCCTATTGGCATTCGCAGAATGCAAAAATCGTAGTTATCAAGCACGGCAAGGAAGGCTCAACCGCTTACACAAATGACGGTGAAAGCTATAACATTAAGCCGTTCCCCGTAAAGCTGCTTAAATCCTTCGGCGGCGGTGACGGCTACGCCAGCGCTTTCCTTTACGGTCTTTTTGAGGGCTTTGAAATTATTGACGCGCTTGAATTCGGCTCTGCTTCAGCCGCAATGCTTGTTGCTTCTCACGCTTGCTCGCAGGATATGCCTTCAGCGGAAGCTGTTAAAAAGTTCATTGCAGACGAAAAGGCAGAATACGGCGAAATGATAGCAAGGGAATAATTTCATTCAGCACGCGTATTGCACGTTTTTTGCCGTCACTTGTGAATCTGCATACACTTCGAATAGCGAGAAAACGCACACTGCGGAAACATCAACAATTATAAATATGAAAAATAATGAATTGCCAAAGCGAAGGCATCCGAGATTAAAAAATTTTGATTACAGTTCAAACGGCTATTATTTTGTTACGCTGTGCTGTAAAAATATGCAATGCTTTTTCGGGAATATCACTCATAATGTAGGGCGGGGGCTTGCTCCCGCCGAGAGACAATATCAAGATTCCGTATTATCTCTTTCTGTTTACGGTCAAATTGCAGAAGATCAGTTGTTTGCGTTGGAAAAGCGATATGATTTTGTAAAAATTGATAAATTCGTAATAATGCCGAATCATATTCACGCAATAATTATTTTGGACAGCTCGGCGGGAGCAAGCCCCCGCCCTACTCTGTCGGATATAATTTGCGCGTATAAATCTTTAACCACACGAAGCTGTAATATAATCACAAAATGTACAGGTAGGCAGATATTTCAAAATTCATTTTATGACAGAGTTATAACAAATGAAGAGGGATATATAGAGGTTTGGCGATACATTGACGAAAATTTACGTAAATGGCAAAATGACGAATATTATAAATAATCGGAGACACTATGAAAAAACTGTTTAAAAACAAAATATTTAAAATATTTGTAATTTTTGTTCTTTGTGTAGGTTTTTTGTGCGCAGGAGCTGTAATAGGCATAAACGCTTATATGATTTCTTATGTCAGCGATTATCTTATTGAGGCGGACGATTTGGAAAATTACAGCTTTGACTGTATAACGGTTCTCGGCGCGGGTCTTTGGGACGGCGAACCGTCGCCTATGCTCAAAGAGCGATTGGATTTTGCCCTTGAAGCGTATGAAGCAGGGTGCAGTACAAAATTTTTAATGTCAGGCGACCACGGACGTAAGGATTACGATGAGGTCAATGCAATGAAGGATTATATAACGCAAAAAGGCGTAGATAAAGACAGCGTTTTTCTTGACCATGCAGGCTTTTCCACTTATGAAACAATGTACCGGGCGCGTGATGCTTTTAAGGTAGAAAAAACGCTTATTGTAACTCAAAAGTATCATTTGTACCGCGCTGTTTATAATGCGCGTAAGCTGGGAATTGACGCTTACGGATATGACAGAGAGGAAAAAGTGTACTCGGTAAAAAATGATATTCGTGAGGCGGCGGCAAGGGTAAAGGATTTCTTTTGGTGTATGGCAGAGCCGAAGCCCACATATCTCGGAGAAGAAATTCCCATTAAAACGGCAAACGCAACGGTGACTGACGATAAAATAAAAGTTTAATTGTAAATCCATTTGAAACTTAATATTTTAAGGTGATAAATATGTATGATAATCCTAATTTCAATGAAAGCAACGAGAAAATTCTTTGCGAAAGAAACGGTAAAAATGCCGATATGTTAATGGACATAAAGGTTAAAATACTGAAAGCGGGCGAAGAAATCAGCTTTTGTGAAAGCGAAAATGAAACCGCAATTCTTTTAATGGCGGGCGATGTTGACTTTATGTTTGACGGAAAAACCGAAAATGCAAAGCGCCGCAGTCCTTTTGAGGATACAGCGACTGCCATTCACTTTGCAAAGGGAAACACGGTTTCCGTAAAAGCAAATGCAGAATCAAGAATTGTAATTGAACAGACCGATAACAATAACGAGTTCGGCGTTCATTACTATAAGGGCGAGGATATGACCGTTCAGCATTTCGGCGCAGACCAATGGGACGGCACGGCTGACAGGCAGGTTTTAACGGTTTTTGATTATGAAAATGCGCCTTATTCAAATTTGGTTTTGGGCGAGGTTTTTCATAAACCGGGCTGCTGGACCAGTTATCCGCCGCATTTTCACCCTCAGCCTGAGGTTTATTATTATGAATTTGAAAAGCCGCAGGGCTTCGGTGTTGGCTTTAACGGCGACGACTGCTACAAGGTAGGGGACGGCGGATGCCTTTGCATTACGCCTATGCACACTCATCAGCAGGCGGCGGCACCCGGGTATAAAATGTGTTATGTCTGGATGATTCGTCATTTAGACGGCGACCCGTGGATTAAAACCCGTATTGACGCGCCTGAGCATAAATGGCTTTTAGACGAGAAATAAGGAGGTTTTTTTATGGCTATAATGACAACGGCACAGGCTCTTGTTAAATTTCTTGACAATCAGTATGTGTCCTTTGACGGTAAGGAAACAAAATTCGTTGACGGTATTTTCACAATATTCGGTCACGGAATTGTTTGCGGTCTCGGCGAAGCGCTTGACTCTGAAAGGGGCGGTCTTACTGTTTATCAGGGTAAAAACGAACAGGGTATGGCGCATGCCGCCGCATCCTTTGCAAAGCAGAATAACCGCAGAAAGATTATTGCCTGCTCTTCTTCAATAGGACCGGGAGCTGCAAATATGATAACTGCCGCCGCAACGGCAACGGTTAACCATGTTCCGCTTTTGCTTATTCCTGCGGATGCGTTTTCGACCCGTCAGCCCGACCCTGTTCTTCAGCAGTTTGAACAGATAAATTCGCTTGCAACAACTACCAATGACGCTTATAAAGCAGTCACAAGATATTGGGACAGAATATCCCGTCCCGAACAGTTAATGTCTGCTATGATTAATGCAATGCGTGTGCTTACCGACACTGCCGAAACAGGCGCCGTGTGCATTTCAATGCCGCAGGACGTTGAGGGCGAAAGCTATGATTTTCCCGATGAATTTTTACAGAAAAGAGTACATAGAATTACAAGAATTGCGCCTTCGCCCGAAGAGATTAAGGATATTGCGGAAATTCTTCTTACAGCGAAAAAACCGCTCGTTATTTGCGGCGGCGGCGTAAGATATTCCGAAGCAGGCGAGGCTCTTGAAGCTTTTTGCAAGGAATTTAATATTCCGTTTGCGGAAACACAGTCGGGCAAAACCGCGTGTCATTCAAGCAATGAATATAACCTCGGCGGACTCGGCGTTACAGGTAACAGCGCGGGCAACGCAATTGCGAAAGAGGCGGATGTCATTCTCGGCGTCGGCACAAGATTTTCCGATTTCACAACAGGTTCAAAATCTCTGTTCAGAAAAGATGCAAAGGTGCTTACAATTAACACATCGCGCTTTGACGCATATAAGCTTGGCGCAGTGAAATTAGTCAGCGATGCAAAGCTCGGTATTTTAGCTCTCGGCGAAATTCTCAGAGCGAACGGATACCAGTCGGCCTACACGGTTGAAATTGCAACTGCACGCAAGGAATGGGCAGACGAATATAAACGTCTTGCTGAATATAAATATGACGAAAACTTTGAACCGCTCATAAAAGCGAGAGATGAGAGAACGATTCCCGAATTTGCCGAGAAAATGGGTACAATTACTCAGACTGCGGCTGTGGCTAAGGTTCGTGAGCTTATCCCGGAAGATGCAATTTGTGTCGGCGCGGCAGGCTCGCTCCCCGGTGATTTACAGAGAATGTGGACGTCAGACAGCCTTTATTCATACAATATGGAATACGGTTACTCCTGTATGGGCTATGAAATTGCAGGCGCATTCGGCTCAAAGCTTGCCGACCCTTCAAAAGAAGTGTATGCAATGTGCGGCGACGGAAGCTACTTAATGCTCCACTCTGAGCTTATTACTTCAATTCAGGAAAAGAAGAAAATCAATGTTCTTCTCTTCGACAACAGCGGCTTTGGCTGTATCAACAACCTTGAAATGTCAAACGGCATAGGTAATCTTGCAACAGAATTCCGTTTCCGTGACGAAAACGGCAATCTTTTGGGCGACCTTGTTCCCATTGATTTTGCAAAAGCGGCGAGCGGTTACGGCGTTAAAACCTACACTGCCAGAACAATGGAAGAGCTTGAGGCGGCGCTTATTGATTCTCAGAAGCAGACAGTTTCAACGCTTATTGACATTAAGGTTCTGCCCAAATCGATGACAGACGGCTACGGCGCTTGGTGGAACGTAGGCGTTGCAAGCACATCGCAAAATGAAGCCGTCAGAAAGGCTTATTTGAATAAAAAAGAAAATCAGGAGAAAGCGAGAAAATATTGATATGTTAGACAAAAACAAAGTTAAACTCGGCATTGCGCCGATAGCATGGACAAATGACGATATGCCCGATTTGGGCGCAGAAAACACCTTTGAGCAGTGCATTTCCGAAATGGCTCTTGCAGGCTTCACGGGCTGTGAGGTAGGTAACAAGTACCCGAGAAATGACATTCCTGCGCTAAAAAAAGCACTCAGCCTTCGCAATATGCAGATTTGCAATGCGTGGTTCTCATCATTTCTTATTACAAAGCCTTATGAAGAGGTTGAAAAGGATTTTATCGAGCATATTACATTTCTTAAAGAGATGGGCGCAAAGGTTGTCGGAATTTCCGAGCAGGGCCATTCAATTCAGGGCACTGACAAGTCAATTTTTGAAGAAAAGTACATAATGAACGACGAAGAGTGGGATATGCTTTGCACGGGCATCAATAAGCTCGGAAAGGTTGCAAAGGATATGGGCATTAAGCTTTGCCTTCATCACCATATGGGCACTGTTGTTCAGACTGAGGCTGAAATTGACAGGCTTATGGCAAACACAGACCCCGAGGTTTTCGGTCTTCTTTTCGACTCAGGTCACCTTGCATACTGCGGTGAGGATTATATGTCCGTTCTTAAAAAGTATGCCGACAGAATTTACCATGTTCACCTTAAGGATATCCGTCCTGAAATGGTCAAAAAAGTTCGCGACGAGCATTTGAGCTTTTTACAGGGCGTAAGGCTTGGCACCTTTACAGTACCCGGCGACGGCGCAATTGACTTTAAGCCGATTTTTGATGTTTTAGAGGAAACAGGGTATGAGGGCTATGTTTTGGTAGAAGCAGAGCAAGACCCTGCAATTGCAAATCCGCTTGAGTACGCAATCAAGGCAAGAAAATATATAAGCGAAGTTTCAGGACTTTAATAAATAATCAGACCAAAAGGAGAAAATACAATGGCAGTTGAAAAATTACAGTATTTTGTCAACGGTGAATTCCGCGACTCAAAAACAGACACTTGGTATGACCTTCACAACCCTTCAACAGGTGAAGTAACAGGTCAGGCGCCCTGTTGCACAAATGATGAGGTACTCGAAGCTATTGCGGCGGCGAAAGCGGCGTATCCGGGTTGGAGAGCAGTTCCCGCAATCAAGCGCGCGCAGATTCTTTACAAAATCCGTGACCTTATCATTGAAAATATGGAAGAGCTTACAATGTGCGTTGCCAAAGAAAACGGCAAGGTTTGGGGCGAAGCAGAGGGCGATGTACTCAAGGCTAAAGAGGGTACGGAGCTTGCAACACAGGTTCCGTCGCTTATGATGGGCGAGAGCATTATGGACGCATCAAACGGCTATGACACTGTTAAATACCGTGAGCCTCTCGGTGTTTTTGCAGGTATTGTTCCCGTTAACTTCCCTGCAATGATTCCTTTCGGCTGGATGGCTCCCACCTGCATTGCCTGCGGTAATACAATGGTGCTTAAAGCAGCTTCGCTTACACCGAAAACAGCTATGATGTTTGCAAAAATTTACAAGGAAGCAGGCGTTCCCGACGGTGTTATCAACATTGTTACCTGCTCAAGAAACGAAATCAACACAATTCTTGACCATCCTGACGTTAAGGGTATTACATTCGTAGGCTCAACACCCGTAGGTCTTAAAATTTATCAGAGAGCTGCTGCGGCAGGTAAACGCTGTCAGGCGCTTTGTCAGGCAAAGAATCACGCTCTTGTTATGTCTGATTGCGCATTGGAGAGAACAGTTGCAGGCGTTATCAATTCAGCATACGGATGTGCTGGTCAGCGTTGTATGGCTCTTTCGGCTTGCGTTGTTGAAGAGGCAATTGCTGATAGGTTCGTTGCAGAGCTTAAAAAACAGGCTGAAAAGATAAAAGTAGGTCCGTCTTGGGATAAATCCTCAAAGCTCGGTCCGATTACATACGAAAAGCATTACAAAGAGGTTCTTGCAGATATTGACAAGGGCGTTGCTGAGGGCGCAGAGCTTATTCTTGACGGCAGAAACTGCACTGTTGAGGGTTATGAAAACGGCTATTTTGTAGGTCCTACAATCTTTGATCACGTTACAGAGGATATGACAATCGGCAGAGATGAGGTATTCGGACCCGTTCTTTGCATTAAGCGCTGCAAGAATTTTGAGGAAGGCCTTAAAATGATGAACGATAACCCCTATGCAAACGGTTCGGTTATTTACACTCAGAGCGGCTACTTTGCGCGTCAGTTTGCGCGCTACACAGACGGCGGACAGGTCGGAATTAACGTAGGTATTCCCGTACCCGTAGGCTTTTTCCCGTTCTCAGGCCACAAGCAGTCCTTCTTCGGCGATTTACACTGCTTAGGCAAAGATGCATACCGTTTCTTCACCGAGTCAAAGGCAGTTACAACACACTGGTTTGACGAGGAAGAAGCCACATCAACTAATGTTTCCACATGGGACGGCACAATCTGATTTTGGCTGTTTTTCCGTCTGACTGCGTTACGCTCGCTCGGAGTATCTTCATACGCCGTCGCTCGCAAGCCTTGTCTGATGAAAAAATTCGCGCAAATCTCGGAAATTTTACATTGTGTTTTGTAGGGGACGATGCCTACATCGTCCCGTTAAGTCTTGATATTATTCACGGGCTGATGTGGGCATCAGCCACTACTGCAAACGAGGTTTAAAATTATTAAATAAATCGGAGGAAATACTTATGTTAAAAATCGGCATTATAGGTGCAGGCCGTATCGGCAAGGTGCATCTTGAATCTATTTCATACCATGTAAAGGGTGCTGAAGTTGTTGCAATGGCAGACCCCTTTATGAATGACGAAACAAAAGCTTTCATTGAGGGCTTCGGCGTAAATAAAATCTACACTGACTACAAAGAAATTATAAACGACCCTGAAATTGACGCTGTTCTTGTCTGCTCTTCAACAGATACACACGCTCCCATTTCAATTGAGGCTATAAATGCCGGCAAGCACGTTTTCTGTGAAAAGCCTCTTGCTAACACCGTTGACAAAATTCTTGAAATTGCGGACGCACTCAAGGCTCACCCCGAAATTAAATTTCAGGTTGGCTTTAACCGCCGCTTTGACCACAACTTTGCCGCAGTTCGCAAGGCTTATGACGAAGGCAAAATCGGCGACGCTCAAATCCTTAAAATTACTTCCCGCGACCCGCAGGCTCCTCCTGTCGGCTACTGCGCGGCAAGCATTTTCCTTGATATGACAATTCATGATTTTGATATGGCTTGCTTCCTTACAAACAGCGATGTTGAAGAGCTTTACGTTTATGCAGACGCGCTCATTAACCCGTCAATCCGTGAATACGGCGATTTTGACACCGCCATTATCTCACTTAAAATGACAAACGGCGCTCTTGCTGTTATTGATAACTCACGTCAGGCAATGTACGGCTATGACCAGAGAGCAGAGCTTTTCGGCTCAAAGGGAATGGTTGCAACGTCAAACGATACGCTTTCTTCAGCAGTTATTTCAACGGCTGACGGTGTAACAGGCGAAAAACCGCTCTATTTCTTCCTTGAAAGATATATGGAGAGCTTCTCTGAAGAGGTAAGACAGTTTGTTGCCGCTGTAGAGAACAATACAGAAACTCCTGTTGGTATTCATGCAGGCTTGCAGTCTGTTAAGATTGCTCTTGCCGCTGAAAAATCGGCAAACGAGGGCAGACCTGTTAAGCTTTCTGAGATAAACTGACCGAAACGGCTGATATATAAAAAAAGAGTACGCGGCTTATCGCTGTGTACTCTTTTTGCGTTGCTCCGATTAAAAAAATACAGTTATTTTATCTGTCCCATTTGTCGCATAGGGCGTTTATTTGGTCGGCAAATTTTGCAAGGTCTTTGTTAGCGCCGCCTCTGTTATGCTCAATAACAGTGAGAAGCCGTCTGCCTGCGTCAAGCAGTCTGCGAAATACCGTATTGGCACGGCTTTCTTTGGGCTTGAATTTAACAATTCGCTCACGGTTGCCTTCGAGCAGTAATTCGCCTGTTTTAAGGTCGTAAACCGCCTCGTTGTAAGGCGCTTCGGCAGTAACGCCGAGCTTTTCGGTAATTAGCGATGCAAAGCTGTCGCAAACAGTGTCTGCGCCGTGATTTACATATACTTTTTGCGGCTTCGGCGAAATGTTCCCGAGCCAGCCGAGAAGCATATCTCTGTCAGCATGTCCGCTTATACCGTCCATTTGTGCAATTTCCGCATTTACGGCAACCGTTTCGCCGAACAGTTTAATTTCAGCCGCGCCGTCCAAAAGCTTTGCGCCCAGCGTTCCTTCGGATTGATAGCCTACAAAAAGAACGGTACTCTCACGCCGCCAAAGATTGTGCTTAAGGTGGTGCCTTATCCGTCCTGCTTCACACATTCCGGAGGCTGAAAGAATTACTTTAGGCGTTGGGTCTGCGTTTATAAATCTTGATTCGTCGCTTGTAACCGAAAGATTGAGATTCGGAAAATGAATAGGATTAATTCCTTTATTAAGTAAATCAAGCGTTTCGCTGTCGAAAAATTCTGTTAAATCCTCGCTGTAAATTCCTGTCGCTTCAACGGCAAGAGGACTGTCAACCCAAACGGGAAAATTGTTGTGATTTTTAATCAGCTTTTCATTTTTAATCTGACGGATAAGGTAAAGCATTTCCTGGGTTCTGCCTACGGCAAAGCAGGGAATAACCACATTGCCGCCACGGTCAAGTGTACGCTGAATAATGCTTGTGAGCTGACTTATATAATCGGGTCTTGCGCCGTGCAGTCTGTCGCCGTAGGTGGATTCAATAACAACAATGTCTGCTTTTTCGGGCTTTTGCGGGTCGCGGATAAGCGGTCGGGATATATTGCCGATATCACCCGAAAAAAGCACGGTCTTTGTTTCGCCGTTCTCCGTAAGAGTAAGCTCAATGCTTGCAGAGCCTAAAAGATGACCGGCATCAATAAATCTTGCCGAAATGCAGTCGCAGATTTCGTAGTTAAGATTGTAACGGCAGGGGACGAATAACGGAATTGTTTTCATTACATCATCCTGTGTGTAAACCGGCTCATATTCCTCGTCGCCGCTCCTTTTTGCCTTTCTGTTACGCCATTCTGCTTCAAATTCCTGTATATGCGCGGAATCCATAAGCATTATACGGCAGAGCTTTTCGGTGGCTGCGGTTGTGTATATTTTACCTGTGAAACCGTTTTTAACAAGCTTCGGCAAAAGTCCCGAGTGGTCAATGTGCGCGTGAGTTAAAAAGATGAAATCAATTTCGGACGGAGCTACGGGCAGCTCGCAGTTTGCGTAAATATCAACGCCCTGTTCCATTCCGTAGTCAACAAGAATTCTTTTGTTTTCAACAGTTATAAGCGTTGCGGAGCCTGTGACCTCGTGGGCAGCGCCTAAAAATTGGACTTTCATAGCACCAAACCTTTCAAAATGAAATTGTATATTTATTATTTATATTTGCTTACCCAAAAGATATGTTCCGGGTAAACGTAATATTTTTTCAAAGCCTGTCGCTTTATAAAACTTTAATGCGTTTGTATTGTTTGCCGAAACGGCGAGCATTACTCCGTTTTTGCCTTGTGACTTGAGCTTTTCGCAGAGCGTCTCAATAAGAAGCTTGCCGAAGCCTTGCCGCTGCGCTTCAGGCAAAATGTCAATGTGCAGATGAGCAGGATATTTCTTTCTGAAGGGCTGATAAATCAGCGTATCGCCAAAGCACTGAAATCTTTGAGAAAAGCTCAGACCATGTCTTTTTAAAAATTTGGGAAACTCTTTTTTGAAAAAACGAGAATCGGGACAGCAGAGAACATATCCTGATGCTTTGCCGTCTTTTTCGGCGACAAAGCAGTTGTCAGGGCAGTTTTCAATATAGAAATTTAAATATCGGATTAAAAGAAATTCTCTTTTTGGGGCAGTGTTTTTTAAATTTTTATGAGCGGTTTCAATACAGATTTGCTCGGCAGAGCTTCTGTCTGCTTCCAGATAACGTCTAACCATATTCCGTTCCTTTCCCATTTTCTTTCTATATTGAATTTAACACTAATTGAGCATAAAGTCAATGAATTATTTACTTGAAAAAAATATAAATATATAGTAGAATAGAAAAAACATAAAAAACTTAATATGAAAGGAGAAATCATTATGAATTTTGATTTTTCGGTATTTGATAATTTTGACTGGAAAATCTATGAAATTTTCGGTTCTCTTCACAGCACAGTGATGAACTACATAGCTGAATTTTTCACGCTTTTCGGTGAGGGCAAATTTGTTATTCCGCTCGGTCTTTTCGGACTCTTTTGTATATCGACTAAAAAGCTCCGCAAAACAGGCGGTACGCTTTTACTTGCCATAGTTTTCGGAACAATAATGACAAACGGAATTTTCAAGCCGCTTTTCGGCAGACCCCGTCCGTATGTGTATTATAAAGAAAATTCTCAGTTTATGAATTGGTACGCACAGGCAGGCTCTCATATGGAGAGTGACAAGTCTTTCCCGTCGGGCCACACAACACTCGCTTTTGAAACAGCGGTTGCGCTTTTTACAACGCTTAACAAAAAATTCAGTTGGATTTTTCTTGTAATGGCTGTGGGAACGGGACTTTCGAGGATTTACCTTTGCGTGCATTACCCGACAGACGTTATCGGCGGATTTTTTATCGGCATTATTGCAGGTATTCTCGGTTACTTTGTTGCAAGAGCAATTCTTAAATTTGCAAATGAAACCGAAAACCCGCTTATTAAGAAGCTCAACGATTTTGATTTACTCGACAAATTTGCTAAAAAATCATAATTTGAAAATACATAATTAAAACAAGCCGCCCGTGTCAATAATAGATACGGGTGATTTTTATGCACAAAAGAACGGCAATTTCATTTTTTGCGCTTATGGTTGTTTTCGGAATGCTTATTACAAATCTTTCTTATGTGCTTTTACAGAATACATCGGCGTCGGATACTGTCGGGAGAAAAACCGAAACGGCAGGTGTGTCAAGGGGAGGAATATATGACAGAAATTTAAATCCGCTTGTAAATACTGAAAAAAGCTATGTTTGCTATGCTCTGCCGAGTACGGAGGCCTTGAAAAAACTTGAGAAATATACGGAGCAGGACGAAATGGCTGATATTTATTCAAAAATGGCAGAAGGAAAAATAATAAGACTTTACTGTCCGCATATTTTTAATGAAAATGAAATTGTTTCTGTACGAACATTGAAAAGATACGGCAGAGAAAATCTTTGCCCTCATTTAATAGGCTATCTTGACGGCGACGGGAAAGGCGCGGCAGGACTTGAAAAGAACTATAATAATTATCTTGAAATGACGGGAGGAAGGGTGACTGTTTCCTGGAGTGCGGACGCTCAAAACCGTATTTTGCTCGGAAAGAAGATAAGCGTTACTGAAACCGATTATCCGGATGCCGGCGGCATTGCATTGACGATTGACCGCGATTTTCAGTCAGCGCTTCAAAAAATAATGAACAACTCTGACATTCAAATAGGTGCGGCGGTTATAATGGACAGCGCAAATTCAGAGATTTTAGCGTCCTGCTCTCTGCCGTCCTTTGCCCCCGAAAATGTGGCGGCGTATCTTAAAAACGAAAATGCCCCGTTAATTAACCGTGCGGATTCAGCCTTCAGCGTTGGGTCTGTTTTTAAGCCCTTTGTTGCCGCGGCGGCTATGGAAAACGGAATAGAAACAGAGCATTATTGCAAAGGGTCTATTAGCGTGGGTAACTCTTCTTTTCGGTGTAATAACGGTGTTTCTCACGGTAAAACTACGCTTGAAACCGCTATGGAAAAATCCTGCAACACATATTTTATAAATCTTGGGCAAAAGGTCGGCGCAGAAAAACTGATTAGTCTGTGCGAGGGGCTGGGGCTTGGCAAAAGCTTTGAATATGAGGACGGAATTTATTCAAAAAAAGGAAATTTGCCGTCGGAGGAGGACTTAAATTCACCGTCTGCGCTTTCAAATTTTTCATTCGGGCAGGGTACGCTCTTAGCTACTCCGTGGCAAATGGCGGCGGCGTATTCCACAATAGCTAACGGCGGAGTTTATCACACTCCCGTTTTAATGAGCGCAATTTTAGGCGAAAACAGAGAGGTTATTCAAAGATTACAGCCTGATGAGGGCGTACGTGTCATAAGCCGTGATACAGCGCAGCAGCTTGATAAAATACTTCGGGGAGTAGTTGAAAACGGCACAGCAAAGCAGGGATTTACGGAAAAAGCAAGGGGGTGCGGAAAAACCGCAACCGCGCAAAGCGGATGGATAAAAGACGGCAGAGAAATTCTGCACACATGGTTCTGCGGATATTTCACATATAACGGAAAAACGTACACGGTCGTAATTTTCAAAGAGGACGGCACTTCGGGGGCTAAAGACTGCGCCCCGATTTTCAAAACCGTGACAGAAGAAATCTGCGAGATAATAGATGAGAAAAAATAAACAAAGAAAAGTCAAGAGTAAAAAGTAGGGAACGCATTGATGCGTTCCGCATAGAAAATTAAAATGCAACATCAAACAGCAGGGGTCAGGCTTCCACACCTGCCCGTATTGCACGAAGTGCAATAAATAATCCAACAACAAAACGGCGGTTCACATATAACCGCCGTTTTGCTTATCTAAATGTTATTTTTATGCTGTGCTTAGTTATTCCCAAATATCAACTGCGCCGCGGTTTTCGGTGACCTTTTTTACGTATTCCGCAACCTTTTGATGTTCGGGGTGGATTTTATAAGACTCCAATTCCTGCTCGTTTTCCGTTTCAACAACTAAAAGCGCATCAAAATTGCGGTTACATTCAACCTGATTTTCGAGAAAAGTCAGCTTTTTAATATGCGGAATTTTCGGAGGAAGGCTCTGGAGTCCGTTTTTCACAATCTGAACATTTTCATTTTTCGTTTTGCCTTCTGCGTCTTTAAATTTCCACATTACAATATGTTTAAGCATAATTTACCTCTGGCATCTTATTTAATATTAAATAATCTTCTTGCATTTTCGGCGGTTAAATCGAGTATTTCCTGCGCCGTTACACCTCGGATTTCCGCGATTTTCTCCGCGGTGTAGGGGATAAGCGAGGAATCGTTCCGCTTGCCCCTATGCGGCACAGGCGTCATATACGGGCAGTCTGTTTCAATAAGAAGTCTGTCAGAAGGAACATATTTTGCAACCTCAACGGGCTTTATGGCGTTTTTAAAGGTTACTGCACCGCCGAGACCTATATACATTCCGAGTTTAACAATTTCTTTTGCTGTTTCCACACTACCAGTAAAGCAGTGAATAACGCCCCTCGGCTTTAATTCTTTAAGAATATTAAGCGTGTCCTCGTGGGCTTCTCTGTCATGAACAATGACAGGAAGATTATATTCGTTGGCAAGCTCAATTTGCTCCCTGAAAATTTTAAGCTGAATATCCTTTGTCTCTTTTTCGTAATGGTAATCGAGTCCGATTTCGCCGATTGCCACTACCTTTTCGTGCTTTATTAGACTCCTGAGAATATAAAGGTAATCGTCTGTCAAATCCTCGGTATTAAGTCCGTGATAGCCCACAGCGGCGTATAAAAACTGATATTTTTCTGCAAGACAGATGTTCGCCTTTGAGCTTTCGGCGTTAACGCCGCAGGATATTACGCCCGAAATGCCTTTATCCTCCAAAGATGACAAAAGCTCTTCCGAATCCTCGGAAAAGCGTTCGTCGTCATAATGTGCGTGCGTATCAAAAATATTGTTATACATCATCTTATTTTTGACCCGTTGGGAATTGAACTGTCAAGGAAAAGCACCTTAACGTCTGTTTCGGAGCAGTCGGCGGCTAAAATCATACCGTTACTTTCAACACCGCAAAGCACAGCGGGTTTAAGGTTTGAAACAACCACAACCTTTTTGCCTATTAAATCGTCGGGTGAATACCATTTTGCAATTCCGCTTGCAACCGTCCTCGGTGTACCGGAGCCGTCGTCAAGAGTCAGCTTTAACAGCTTTTTGGCTCTCTTGATAGGCTCGCACGCCGTAACCTCAGCGGCTTTAAGCTCAACCTTCATAAAATCGTCTATACCGATTTGAGCAATTCCTTCTGCCTTTTCCTCAGCCTGCGCCGATTTCTTTTTCTCTTCCTGCTTTGCGAGAAGCTCTGAAAGCAGTTTTTCGCTGTCTATTCTGTTAAACAGCGGAACAGCAGTGCCTACCTTTTCGCCTGCGTTCAAGCTGTTGTAATCTGCAATAGAATTATATTCAATAGGAGATGCACAAAGCTGTTCATTGATTTTAACTGCTGTGTCGGGCATAAACGGAGAAATCAAAGCTGAAAGAATATGAATACTTTCCAAAAGGTTGTAAAGCACCGTTCCGAGCCTTTCTTTCTGCGCTTCGTCTTTAGCGAGCGCCCATGGCATTGTTTCGTCAATATATTTGTTACAGCGGCGTGCAAATACCATTACGGATTCTACTGCGTCGCTGATTTTGTATTCGGCAATGTTTTTGTCAAGGTCTGCAATAGCTTTCTTTGCGGCGGCTTTAAGCTCTTCGTCAACTGCGTCCGATTTAACAGGCGGCTGAATAACGCCGTCGAAATACTTGTTCTGCATTGCAATTGTACGGTTAACAAGGTTGCCCAGCGTGTTTGCAAGGTCGGAATTAAAGCGGTCGATCATAGCTTCATAGGTGATTGAACCGTCGTTTGCGTGGGGCATTTCGGAAAGAAGATAATACCTTACCGCATCAACTCCGAAAATTTCGGTAAGCTCGTCGGCATAAATTACATTTCCGCGCGACTTGCTCATCTTGTCCTCGCCGAACAAAAGCCACGGGTGACCGTAAACCTGCTTCGGAAGCGGCTCGCCCAGAGCCATAAGCATAATCGGCCAATAAATCGTGTGGAATCTTACAATGTCCTTACCGATAATGTGAACGTCGGCAGGCCAGTATTTTTTGTACTGTTCAGAACTGCCGTCAGGGTCATATCCTAAAGCGGTGATATAGTTTGAAAGAGCGTCAATCCAAACGTAAATAACGTGGTTTTCGTCAAATGTTACGGGAATACCCCATTTGAAAGAGGTTCTCGAAACGCATAAATCCTGAAGTCCGGGCTTTATGAAGTTGTTAAGCATTTCTTTTTTGCGTGCTTCGGGGTAAATAAAGCTGTCGTTTGACTCAATGTATTCCTCAAGCTGTTTCTGATATTTTGAAAGCTTTAAGAAATATGCCTCTTCCTTAGCGGGCTTTACCTCTCTGCCACAGTCGGGGCATTTGCCGTCAACTAACTGGCTCTCGGTCCAGAAAGACTCGCATGGGGTGCAGTAAAGACCCTCATACTCACTTTTGTAAATGTCGCCCTGCTCATAAAGCTTTTTGAAAATCTTCTGAACGCACTTTTCGTGATAGTCATCGGTTGTGCGGATAAATTTGTCATAGGTCGTGTTAAGCAGGTCGCAAATGCCCTTAATTTCGCCTGCAACCTTGTCAACATACGCTTTCGGCGTAACACCTGCGCTTTTTGCATATTCCTCAATTTTTTGACCATGCTCGTCAGTACCTGTCAGAAAGAAAACATCAAAGCCCTGCATTCGCTTGTACCTCGCAATTGCGTCGGTCAGCACAATTTCGTAGCTGTTGCCGATGTGAGGCTTACGTGAAGTGTAAGCGATGGCTGTTGTGATGTAAAACTTTGGCTTTTCACACATAGAAAACGCCCCTTTCTGAAATAAATATTAGGGTCTATTATATTTTGACCGCAAATTTACAATTATTATACTAAACATTTCCTTTTATTTCAAGGTGTTTAACAAAATATCGTATTGCTGTTGACTTTTCTTTGGAAAATGCTATAATATAAATGAACAAGGAGCTATCCGATAGACGGTTAGCCTCAGGTGTTAACAATAACCGCTAACTTTGTGAGGGTTGGGCGGTTATTTTTTATGCTTAAAGATTGATATACACAATCCTATAATGCTAATAATGACAGTACAAAAAGCAAAAAGGTTTTCGTATGTAACATATTGCATTTGCATCACCCCCTTTATCTTGACAGATTAAGAGGGCTTTGAACCCTCTCAAAAAAGAGGGACTAACCGCCTACCGTAAATGGACAACTCCTTGCCCGAAAAGATTATACTGCAAAAGGCTCGGAAAAGCAACAAAAAGTTAGGTAAGCAGGGTGTATCAACAAAACGAAACAAACAAGCAGCCCATTTCAGGACTGCTTGTTTTGTGCATTATTTTATCAAATTTTCAATTGAGGTGTCAAAGGCTTTGGAGAATGCAGAAAGCTCAATGTCTGTTACAAACCTTTTGCCGCACTCAATTCGCTGAATGGCATTTTTGTCTACATCAAGTCCGAGCAGTTGCAGCTTATCCGCCAACTGCCGTTGTGATAAATTAAGATTTTTCCGCAAAACTGCAATATTCCTGCCGCAAAGGTTGTTGAGTCCCTCTTTTGATTTGTTAGTAAACATACAAATACTCCTAAAATTGACATTTAGTGCTTGTCATTTACTAAATTATATGATAGACTGTGATTGCGCTTGACATTCGGTGAATGTCAAAAGAACATATTGTATGTAAGAGGGGAATTTTTATGCAGAATTTGCCTACATATTATTTACCTATAGACAAAAATGGGAGGGTGGTTATTCCGAAACCCGTCCGCGATGCGCTCGGCTTTTCTTCGGCGGGCTTTGTGCGTGCCACGGTAACCGATGACAAAATGATATTGGAAAGCGGCAGAACGGTATGTAAATTCTGCGGAAATGAAAATGTAATTTGCGAGGATTTACCGATTTGCTCTGACTGTATAGAAAAGGTAAACGAGCTGAATGAATTATACAACGGACGCATACAGAAAAATGAAAACGGCTGATTCAGGTTCTTCGGCAGATTTTTTCTGCATATTTATAAAATATAAGTCCGAGAAAAAAGCCGCAATGACAGTTAGAGAGGGACTTTTAAAATTTTTTCAGAAAATTATAAAAAAATTCAAAAAAAGTGTTGACATCTGCAAAAAAGTATGGTATTTTATATGAGCCGCTGAAACACAGCAGCAAGCAAAGCGTGGGAGCATAGCTCAGCTGGGAGAGCATCTGCCTTACAAGCAGAGGGTCACAGGTTCGAGCCCTGTTGTTCCCACCATTTTTGGCCCGGTAGTTCAGTTGGTTAGAACGCTAGCCTGTCACGCTAGAGGTCGACGGTTCGAG
>CANARN010000014.1 GCA_947364045.1 uncultured Clostridia bacterium | reverse complement strand
ATAATCCAAAGCATAAGCGTTAATGCTTTGTCAGTGTTACACGGCATTTTCATTATTTCCATCATTTCCGTATGCAGTTGTTCTGCATCGGGAATCTCAGGGCGCCACATTGTGCCGCTTATGAGGACGTCGCTTGTACGTATTCTGCCTAATTCGTAATATTCAACGTCTGCACGTGCAACCAAAGCGTGAATTTCTTCAATAAACGCTAAATTCATATCATCATTTACGTGGTCTAATATATAATGCCATGCATCACGAAGGCAAAAAACCTTATTTATTTCAGACGGTTTTAATGATGCTACGTTCACGTTATTAAGAACATCTATCGTCTGTGCGTATGTTACTGCAATTCCCTCAAGGTTAGCGCTTTTATATATCGCATCTACCAAAGTTCTCTTAGCAATTTCAATATTATCTTTTTGAGTCATTGCAAATTTATCCTGCATCATATCACCTCATTTATGTTACTGAATATTATATCTGTATTTTTTTGCTCTGTCAATGTATTAACCTACATCCTTGTTTCAACAGAAAAATTGTTGTATATGAAATTTAAATTTTATTAAATGAAATCTGCATTTTATTGACAATTGTTTTTTCGGTTGATAAAATGTAAAATATGGAAGTGATGTATATGAAAAGCAAAGAAATTAAAAATATTACTCTTTCGGCTATGTTTTTAGGTTTAGCGCTTGTTTTGCCCTTCCTTACGGGTCAAATTCAGGTAATAGGTAAAATGCTTTTACCTATGCACTTACCTGTGCTTTTGTGCGGTCTTATTTGCGGCTGGCAGTACGGCGCTGTTATCGGCTTTATTACACCTATAATTCGTTCTCTCATTTTCGGTATGCCGCCGCTGTACCCAACGGCTCTCGCAATGGCATTTGAGCTTGCCGCATACGGCTTTTTTGTCGGATTTTTATTTTCCCATGCAAAATGGCAGTGCATTAAATCTCTTTACCGTTGCCTTTTAATCGCTATGGTTGCAGGCAGAGCGGTTTCGGGTCTTGCTAATATTATTTTGTTAGGTATAAAGGGCAATTCCTATACGCTTTCGGCATTTATTGCGGCTCATTTTACGTCTGCAATTCCGGGAATAATTCTTCAGTTAACTTTGATTCCTGCCGTTATGCTTCTTCTCAACCGTACGCATTTAGTGCCGTTCAGGAAAAAAGAGTATGAAAAAGTTTGAACTTATTTCACTTCTTTGTGAATGGGAAAAACTGAATGAGCACAAAATAATAGCAATAGACGGCAGGTGCGCCGCAGGCAAAACAACGCTCGCAAAAATTTTGTCGGAAAATGTGAACTGCGATATTATTCACATTGACGATTTCTTTTTGCCTGTCACTAAGCGCACGGAAGAAAGAATGGCACGAAGCGGCGGAAATATTGATTTTGAAAGGCTTATTTCCGAAGTTTTGACTCCGATAAAAAACGGCGAGCATTATGTTTATTCGAAGTACAACTGTCAAAACGGTTCATTTTCGGCAGGTCAGAGTGTAAATCCTCAAATAATAACGGTGGTTGAAGGCTCATATTCCTGCCACCCATGCGTTTTTCCGTTTTATGATTTACATATTTTTCTTGATATTGACGGGAGTACGCAAAAAGAGCGTGTATTGCGGAGAAATAAGGATAACGCCGATGCATTTTTCAGCAAATGGATACCTATGGAAGAAAAATATTTCAGCGAATTTAATATTAAAGATAAATGTGAAATTGTATTGACTGATTGGAACAAAAAATATGAAAAACAAATATACTAAAAAAATTCAAATTAAACCGTATTTAATAGAAATGATGAAATCCTATTTTTCGTCGTATGAGTTAATGCGTACAAAGGGAATGTTTTATATATTTAAGAGAGAAATCGGTAATGGACTTTATGCTTATATAGATTTTCAAAGAGAAGGTTTGCCTTATAATCAATTGTCTATTACAGGGTGTGGCGTTGGTTATAATCATAATTGGTTAAATGGACAGCCATGTGATTTTATTGGGCATATAAGCGATATTTCTTATTTAATGAAACCAAACGGATTTCCTAAACCGGATGGTTGGGTGCAATATGGGGAAACCCAAGAAGAAATTGATGAGTGTATGCTTGAATTAAAAAAACAGATAGAAACTTATGTATTTCCGTATTTTGAAAAAATTGAAGCAAGCTTACTTTATTCTCATATTATGAGAGATGATGAGATTATGCAAGTAACTGTCGAAATATTAAACGGTGAGTTGCCGAAAGAAAATCCGGAGGATATAGAGGAAATTATAAGATTGATGGATGAGGGTGCAAAAAAAGACGCAAAAGAATGTATTTATGATTATAAAAATTATTCTAAATGGCACAATTTAATCAATCAAAATCTAAAAAATCCCGTTGAATTTAATCCCTATATTTTGACTTATTTAAAAGATTATTGTCAGCATTATTTTTAAGATAGTATGAATTAAAATGCAGTTTACTAACACAGGAGGACTTTTAAATATGGACAAATCAAAAGTATATTTTTCAAGAGAAATTACGCCTGAAAAGGTGACGGAACTTTATAAAAATCTCGGCGTAACCTTAAGCGGAAATGTTGCAATTAAGCTTCATTCGGGCGAAAAGGGCAATCAGAATTTTTTAAAGCCTCTTTTTTGGAAACCGATTATTGATACGGTAAAAGGCACGGTTGTTGAATGTAACACGGCTTATGACGGCGCAAGAAATTCAACCGAAAAGCATAAAAAGCTCATTTCAGAGCATGAATGGGACAAATATTTCACCGTTGACCTTTTGGATGCTGAGGGACCCGATTTGGAGCTCCAGATTCCGAACGGCAAGGTGTTAAAGTCAAATTCGGTGGGCAAAAATATTGTAAATTACGACTCAATGCTCGTTTTGTCACACTTTAAGGGTCACCCGGCAGGCGGCTACGGCGGAGCGCTGAAACAGCTCTCTATCGGCTGTGCTTCAAGCAGGGGCAAGTCGCTCATTCACTCCGCAGGCTTTACAGATGACCAGTCAATTGTATGGGAGCATATGGCAGAACAGGATTTATTCCTTGAATCTATGTCAGATGCGGCGCAGTCCGTTGTAAATTTCTTTGACGGAAAAATTGCATATATCAACGTAATGAAAAATCTTTCGGTGGACTGTGATTGCTGTGCTGTCGCCGAAGACCCGTGTATGAAGGACATCGGTATTTTGTCGTCCCTGGACCCTGTCGCTATTGACAAGGCTTGCATAGATTTAATTTATAAAGCAACGGATGACGCAGGTCAAAAGCATTTCCTTGAGCGTCTTGAATCACTCCACGGCGTACACACCGTGGAAGCCGCCGAGGCTCTCGGCTTCGGCACAACCGATTACGAATTGATTGAAATATAAATACAAAACAAAATATTTTCGGGACTTGCAAATTACAGCCGCCTTTGTCATACCTTTGACAGAGGTGGTTTTTTTGTTTATACATTTATTACAGACGATTTCGCAGAATTTACTTTATTTTATGCTCCATTTAACTTCGGGAAACTCCTTCCCGAAGCCGCTGTCCGCCAAAGATGAAAAAGAGGCGCTCAGAGCGTTTCAGGAGGAAGGGGACAGAAATGCGAGGGAAAAGCTGATAAAACACAATATGCGGCTTGTAGCTCACATCGTTAAAAAATATTATGCGAATTATTCCGATCAGGACGATATTATTTCAATCGGCACCATAGGTCTGATAAAAGGCATTGACAGCTTTGACAACACTAAAAGCACACATCTTGCGACCTATGCCTCACGCTGTATTGAAAATGAAATTCTTATGCATTTCAGGGCAAAGAAAAAGACGGAAAAGGATGTTTCAATGAATGAGCCTATTGATATGGACTCTGAGGGAAATCCGCTTACGTTTACAGATATAATTTACAGTGAAAGCACGGTTTTTGACGAGGTGGATTTAAAAATGCGCTCCGAAAAGCTGTATCGGTATTTAAACAGGCTGTCTGACCCCAGAGAGCGTCAAATTCTTGTAATGCGTTACGGACTTTACGATACAACGCCTCTTCCTCAGCGTGAGGTTGCGCAGAAGCTCGGAATATCGCGTTCTTATGTTTCAAGAATTGAAAAGAAAGCTCTTTCGGAGCTTAGAAAAATGTTTGACGGTAAGTAAAAAGACGATTTTTTTGTTGCAATAGCACCTTAAATTTGATACAATATGTTAAATTTGTTCTTAGAGGTGCAAAATGAAATCTGTAAGCAAAAAAATGATTGATTTAATGGGCGTTTGGGGTCCGTATTCTAAAAAATACAGCGGTATTTCAAGAATTACCGACCACAAAAAAGAAAAGGGAGTAAGATTTGACTGCGTTGTAAGTCCTGCAATTGAAAATGCGGATTCACGTGTTCCGAATGTTACCGTTCCGGTGGGCGTTCACCCTTGGGAAGCAGCGTCTGATTACAGCTTTTATTCATACCGTTGTGACCTTGAATGGAAAGACCGTGTTTATGCCGATGTTTCATTTACAAAGCTTGGGGAAGAAAGCGTTCTTATCCGTACAAAGTTTTTCAATAATACCGAGATGAAGCAGATTTGTCTTTTAAATCTGTTCTCTGCAATTGAATATCCGAGCGTTTTTTCGTCAACACCTATTTTGCCTGAAAAGTGTGTTTATATTGACGCGCTTGATTATATTTCTTATGACTACGCAACGGCGCGCCCGTGGGACAGACAGACCCATGACGCTATGAAAAAGGGTGAATTTTTTGACGACCGCTTCTGCGGACACAGGGGACTGGGCGACAGAGACGGCAACCGTTATATTTTACAGAAATTCACGCCGTTCGGAGCAGAAAAAGGCGACGCTGTTTCATACTCCGCCGACATTAAAGAAAATTTCGCAAATCCTGTACTTTTTGTAAGATACAGGACAACTGACGGTAAAAATGCGGAATTTACCCTTAACGGAAAAGATATTGTTTTTTCCGAAAGTGACAGTATGAATATTGTTAAATTCCCGTTAAGCATTGCGCAGGGGGACAATATTTTTAATTTTGTTTCAAAGGGTACGGGCGGAATTGAGCTTGATTTTCTGGCTGTTTGCGAAAGCGGAGAAGCTATTGAAATAACCGAAGAAAAGCATAATTTTGTTCCCAAAATTAAAATTTGCGAAGCAGAAATCGGTAAAAAAGTATCATATAAATATGACGGAACAGACGGCGAATTTAACCTTCGCACCTTTAATTCTTCTACACGGTTCAGAGATTTCCCTACGGGTTGTCTTGAGGACAGCCCCACGGCGAGAATTTCTCAGCCGGATGAGAGCTTTCAAAATATGCTTGAAACCTTTTCAGGTTCATTCTCAGAAAAACATTCGGACGAAGGGTTTTACCACAATACCGTTGTCCATACAATTTACATTGACCCGAACACGACTCACACGGAGTACGCCGTACTGTCGTTCGGCGAAACAGAGTATTTAACAGTCGGTGAATATGAGAAAATTTATGAAAATGCAGTAAATTCACTTCAAAAGCCGTCACTTAACAAAGCGGGTAAAAAATACGAATTTTCAAATCAGCTTTTGCGGTCAGCGGTTCTTCAGAATACGGTTTATCCGCTTTACCGCCACGGCGAATATGTAATTCACCATACACCCGGCAAGCGTTGGGACTCATTTTACACGTGGGATTCGGGCTTTATAGGGCTTGGTATGCTCGAATATGCTCCCAAAATGGCTGACTATATTCTTGACACATATTTAAGCTGTGCGGACAATCCCGATTATGCGTTTTTGCTTCACGGCAGTCCTGTACCCACGCATATTTATCAGTATTTTGAAATGCTTTGCAGAAATAACGATAAAGAAAAGCTGTTGCAATATTACCCGAGAGTTAAACTGTTTTACGATTTTCTTGCAGGGAAAATAAACGGTTCTGTGACAGATAAATTCAATACAGGGTTAACAACAACCTTTGATTATTTTTACAATTGCAGCGGTATGGACGATTTGCCGCCGCAAAAGCAGATGTATAAAGATGTAATTCAAAGGAAGACCGCTCCCGTAATATCCACCTCGCAGGTGATAAGGTGCGCAAAGCTTCTTTACATAGTTGCGGATGTTCTGGGACTTGAAGAGGATAAAAAGGTATATTTAGCCGATATTGAAAAAAGGACAGATGCTCTTCAAAAATATTCTTGGGACGAAGAGTCAGGATATTTTTCGTATGTAATTCACGACAGCGAGGGCAATTTTGAGCGTCAGTATAAAACAGATAACGGCGAAAATCTTGACAAAACAATGGACGGCATTTACCCGATAATTGCAGGCGCGGTCACAAAAGAGCAAAGAGAACGAATTCTGTCGCACCTTAAAAGCGAAAAGGAAATGTTTACTCCCGTGGGAATAAGCGCAGTTGACCGCTCAGCTTCGTATTACGTTACAAACGGTTATTGGAACGGAAATGTTTGGATGGCACACCAATGGTTTGTATGGAAAACAATGCTCGATTTGGGCGAAACCGATTTCGCCTATAAAATTGCCAGAACTGCGATAGATATTTGGAAAAAAGAGGTTGAATACTCTTATTACACCTTTGAAATGATAAATATTGAAACGGAGCGCGGCGGCTGGTTTCATAATTTCGGCGGACTTTCAACGCCCGTAAGCATTTGGACAAACGCTTATTACAAGCAGGGTACACTTACCGCAGGTCTTGATACATTTGTAAATTATGCTGATTTTAATGAGGACAATACTGCCCTTAACTGTAAAATCACTTATTACGGTGACGGTGAAAAATTCTCTGTTCTGGCGGTAATGAACGGAGATAATTCCGATTATACCGTTTTTGTAAACGGAAAAGAAATACCATTTGTATTGCGTGACGAAAGTGCAATCGAAATTACACTTGACGGACAGACAAAAGAATACGAAATAGTTATAAAGTGATTATCCCGTAAAATCTTCAATAAGCTTCTGCAGCTCTTCGGGAGTTTCAACGGTAATTCCAAGCTTTAATTGCTCTCTGTCGCTTTGCGGAAGGGCTGAAACGGCGGTGTCGAACACCTTAACGGGCATTTCGCTGTCATCTGAAAAAACGGCGATTTGTCCTTCGTATTCACGCAGTGTATAGCGGCTTGAAATGCTATATGATGTATTTTCGGCAATTCTTTTGCTCATACTTTTTTTAGGTAAAAAAATGCACAGCAAAACAACGGCAAACAGCCCGAAACAAAGAAAAATTGTTTTTTTCATAATGTCACCTCGGTTTTATTATTACAATCTGATTACAATTTATTAAAAATTTCAAAAAATACTAAACATTTTTGGATTTTTATGCTACAATACCATTATATGTAAACTTAAAATGCAAGTTTTCGGTTTATTTCGGAGGAAGTTTATGAGAAAAAAGACTTCAAAATCTATTAACAGAAAACCGCTTAAAGAAAGAAAAGGTCTTTTGGCGTTTTTAGCCGTTTGCTTTACTTTTGTAATGATAGGCGTCATCTGCTGTTCTTATGTTTTGCATAATGTAATTAAAACAGTGGGAGGCGATCGCATTATCGACCTTGACTTTTACAAGCAAAATCAAGACCAGACAACCATTATTTACGCTTATGACGAGAGTAACAACCCTGTTGAGCTTGTACGTGTTCACGGCTCGGAAAACAGAGTGTGGGTTGAAAAAGAAAAAATGTCTGAATGGCTTGGCAAGGCATTTGTTGCTCTTGAGGATAAACGCTTTGAAAAGCACAGCGGCGTTGACTGGATAAGAACAATAGGCGGTGTTACTGCGTCGGGCTTTAAGCAGGGCGGTTCAACAATTACTCAGCAGCTCATTAAAAACCTTACCGGTGAAAGCGGCAGAACAATAAACCGAAAATATAACGAAATTCTTTCGGCATTAAATCTCGAAAAGTATTATGACAAGCCGGTAATTTTGGAGGCATACCTTAATACAATTTATTTGAGCGAGGGCTGTTACGGCGTTAAAACAGCTGCCGAGAAGTATTTCGGCAAAGACGTTAAGGATTTAAATCTTGCAGAGTGCGCCTGTTTGGCTGCTATTACGCAGTATCCGGGTAAATATGACCCGCTCATAAATCCTAAAAACAATAAAGAACGTCAGGAAATGTGCCTTAGGATGATGCTTGAGCAGAATATGATTTCCAAGGAGCAGTATGAAGAAGCAGTTAATTATAAGCTGATTTTTACAAACAGTCCTGATTACGTTCCGTCAAATGAAAATATTGACAAAGAGCTTACAAACGAAAATGAAATCTGGAGCTATTATGTTGATTATGTAATTTCGTCTGTAATCAAAGATTTAAAGGCGGCAGGGTATTCAAATTACGAAGCGACAAGAATGGTTTATTCCGGTGGTCTTAGAATTTACTCAGCAGTTGACCTTAAAATTCAGGATATTGTTGAGGACGTTTATACTCACCGTAAAAATTTCCCGACTGAAGCAGTAAAAGACCCGAAGGACGCCTCGCAGTCTGCAATCACAATTATGGATTACAGCGGAAGAGTTGTTGCAATTTGCGGCGGAGCGGGCGAAAAAACCGAAAACCGTTCAAATAACCGCGCAGTTTCAGCTGTAAGACAGCCGGGTTCTTCAATTAAGCCTTTGTCCATTTACGCTCCCGCTATTGAAAATAACTTTATTACGTGGTCCTCTAAAATTAAAAACTACGGAATTATGTGGGACGGTAAAATTTGGCCCGACAACTACGGCGGTGACCCCGGTTCTCCTAATTCTTATGTAACCGCGCAGTATGCGCTTTCAATTTCATATAACACCGTTCCTGCTCAAATACTTATGATGATGGGCTTTGAGAAGAGCTACGGCTCTGTTACGGACACGTTCCACATTTCTACCTTCAGCAACAGTGACCGTTATACTCCGTCTCCTCTTGCAACGGGCGGTACAAACGGAGGAGCAACCACTCTTGAAATGGCGGCGGCGTTTGCTTCTTTCGGAAACGGCGGTAAATATTACAAGCCCTATTGCTATTATGAGGTAACGGACAGCTCAGGCGAGAACATTGTTCTGAAATCGAATTCTGAACCCGAACAGATAATTTCACCTGAAACCTCATACATTATGAACCAAATGCTCAGAACGGTATTTACAGGTTCTGCCGGTACTGCAAGGGGCTACGGTGTTAAAGGCTTTACCACCTTCGGCAAAACGGGTACTACTACCAATAACTTCGACCGTTGGTGCGTAGCGGGTACTCCCTATTACATTGCTGCTGTTTGGTTCGGTTATGATTATAATAAACAGATTATGGCAAGCGGAAGCCCTGCGGGACGAATATTTAAAACCGTTATGGACAAAGTTCATGAGGGACTTGCAGCTAAATCCTTTGACCAGTTCTCAGATAAGGTAGTTCAGCGTACTTACTGCAACAGGACGGGTCTTTTGGCAAGCAGCTCCTGCACGTCAACAGGTGTCGGCTGGTACAAAATGTCCAATCTCCCTGCAACGTGTGCAGGCTGTAAAGGCGGAAGTGTGAAGCCTAATGACGAAAAAGACCCTGACGAGCCGACATCAAAGCCAACTGACGAGCCGACCTCGGCTGAAAAACCGACTGAGCCTTCGACGAGCGCGCCGCCTGTGACTGTGACAGACCCATCGCCGAAGCCTGAGGGAGAATAGATTTTAATATGGTAATTATTTCAGTTGATTACGGCGATGCAAGAACGGGGATAGCCGCCTGTGACAAGCTGCAAATGCTCGCTTCTCCCGTATGCGTTATTAAAGAACGCGACCGAGACAGGCTGATTTCAGAAATTGCCGAAATAGCAAGGACGCGTAAAGCGGAACGCTTTTGTGTCGGAATGCCGAGAAATATGGATGGCTCATACGGCTTTCGCGCTGATAATTGCCGTGAATTCGGCGAAGAGCTTCAGAAAGCGACAGGCATACCCGTTGTTTTCCGTGACGAGCGTTTAACTACCGTTTCAGCCCACGGAATACTGAACAGTAATGACGTAAGGGGCAAGAAAAGAAAGAATATTGTTGACGCAGTTTCGGCTGTGCTTATTTTGGAGGAATATCTTAAAACCCTTTGAGCTGACCCACAAAATGACAAAAAATATACCTGACATCATTGTATAATGGTGTCAGGTTTTTTAGTTGAGGGAGGTGTATTGCTTGACGGTTTATGTTGATGTGCTGTTAATAATAAATACGCTTGTAAACTATTTTATGCTGCTGGGAGTAAAACTGATAACGGGAGCACAGGCAAAACGGTATAGACTGGTTTTAGGAGCTTTGGCAGGCGGAATATCCTCGCTGCTTGTTTTCCTCAATATCGGATTTTTAATTACATTACTGAAATTTATTACGGCGGCGTTAATGATTTTAATTGCGTTTCCGTTTGTATCCTCAAAGGCGTACATAAAAAAATGTGTGTGGCTTTTTATTATCAGCGCAGTTTTTTCGGGAATTTGCTTTGCTGCATATATGTTATTTGATACGGATTTAATGATTTATTCAAACGGTACGGTATATTTTGATATTGATATAACATTTTTAACGGTCTGTACCGTAATATCATATGCCGTAATTTCCCTGATTTTAAGGCTTACCGATAAGAAAAAACCGGAAAAGCAGTATTACCCGATAACTCTCATTTCAGGAGATGAGAACGTTACGCTTCGAGGCTTTATGGACACGGGCAATAACCTTAAAGAACCGTTTTCCTTTGCTCCCGTAATTGTGACAGGGGAAAAAATTTACAAAAAAATGTATTCGGCAGGCGGAAATCCGAAAGAAAGAATTATTCCTGTTACAACGGTGGGGGGAGAGGGAATAATGACTGCTTTTCGCCTTGACGGAGCTGTTTTTATGGAAAAAGAAATACATAATATTTATTTGGGACGCGGCGAAAGTATTCCGCAGGACTGTGATATTTTGCTTTGCCCCGATTTGTTGGGAGAAAATTATGAAAAAATTAAAAAATCTGTTTAAGAAACTGTTTGTAAAGCTGTTTAAAAAAGATATTTTTTATCTGGACGGCACACTGTCGCTTCCCGAACCGCTCAGCAAGGAGAGAGAAGATGAGCTGATTGAGCTTATGGCAGAGGGCAGCGAAAGAGCGAGAGATGAGCTTATAGTGCATAATCTTCGCCTGGTTGTCTATGTCGCTAAAAAGTTTGAAAGCTCGGGAATAGCGCTGGAGGATTTAATCTCAATCGGCACAATAGGGCTGATTAAGTCTGTCAACACATTTTCGCCTCAGAAAAATACAAAAATTGCTACATACGCTTCAAGATGTATTGAAAATGAAATACTTATGTATCTTCGCAAAATTTCATCACAAAAGCTGGAGGTGTCTCTCGATGAGCCGCTGAATGTGGATTGGGACGGAAATGAACTGATGCTTTCTGACGTTTTGGGAAGTCAGGCAGACGAAATTGACGGCGAAATTGAGTCAGAGGACGAAAAACGGGTTTTAAGAAAAGTAATTGAAACGCTGACGCCCCGAGAAAAAACAATAATTGATATGCGTTACGGACTCAGCGGCGGAAAAGAATTGACACAGCGTGAGGTGGCTGATAACCTCGGAATTTCTCAAAGCTATATATCCCGTCTTGAGAAAAAAATACTGAAACGGCTTGGCGATAAGATGAAAACATTGAATAGATAAAAAATATCTATTAGATAGATGAAAAATAACTATAAAATGACATAAAAACTATGTTAATTTTCTGTCAAATATGTTATAATAACTCCTGTTAAAATATTTTCAGATACAGACAGTGTGTTTGAAAGAAAAAGAAGGGGTATTTTATGACTTACGATGTCGCAGTTGTAGGCGCAGGCGTTGTCGGCGGACTGATAGCCAGAGAGCTGAGCCGATTCAACATTTCAGTTGCATTGCTTGAAAAGTGCAATGACGTTGCAATGGGTACTACAAAGGCAAACAGCGCTATTGTTCACGGCGGCTTTGACGCGCAGAACGGTACGCTGAAGGCAGAGCTTAATGTTAAGGGTACGGCTTTGATGCCGAAGGTTTGTGAAAAGCTCCACGTTCCGTTTAAAAACAACGGTTCTTTGGTAGTTGCTTTTTCAGACTCTGAAATGGAGCATATTAAAGTGCTTTTTGACAGAGGTATTAAAAACGGTGTCCCTGGTCTTTCGGTAATAGACCGTGACGAGCTTCGCAGAATTGAACCGAACATCAGTGAAAAGGCTGTCGGCGCGCTTCTTTGCGAAAGCGCAGGAATTGTCTGTCCTTATGAGCTTACAATTGCCGCAGTTGAAAATGCTGTTACAAACGGCGTAGAGTTTATCCGTAACTGCGAGGTAGAGGCTATTGAGCAAGGCGAGGCTTATACGCTTAAAACAACCGCAGGCGACATAACGGCAAAATTTGTTATAAACGCGGCGGGAAATTTCTCAGACAAGCTGGCGTCAATGGTTGGGGATAATTCAATTGACCTTGTGCCGCGAAAAGGCGAATATTATCTGCTCGACAAATCTGTCGGCAATTTAGCTGTTCATACGATTTTCCAATGCCCCAATGAAATGGGTAAGGGAATACTTGTAACACCTACGGTTGACGGGAACCTGCTTATCGGTCCGACAGCTAAAAATATTGAGGATAAGAGCGACACAACCACAACTCCCGAAGGACTTGCTGAAATTGTTGAAAAGGCGCTCAAATCCGTGCCTATTGTTTCTCAGAGAAATGCGATTACTTCCTTTGCGGGAGTTCGCGCGCATCCCGTTTGCGACGATTTCATAATCGGCTGGTGCGAAAAGTCCGAGCATTTCTTAAATGTTGCAGGTGTTGAATCACCCGGTCTTTCGGCTGCCCCTGCAATAGCTGTTTATGTACGTGAAATTCTTTCCGAAAAATTAAATCTTACCGAAAAGTCTTCTTATACCGAAACCCGTGAAGCGCCTGTTCGCTTCCGCCATATGAACGATGAAGAAAGAGCAGAGCTTATAAAGAAAAATTCCGCATACGGCAGAATAGTTTGCCGCTGTGAAACAATTACCGAGGGCGAAATAATTGACGCAATCAAGGCTCCTGCGGGCGCGCGTGATGTTGACGGCGTTAAGCGCAGAACAAGAGCGGGTATGGGCAGGTGTCAGGGCGGCTTCTGCGGAAGCAAGGTCGTTGAAATTCTTTCCAGAGAACTCGGCGTTCCGATGAATGAAATAACAAAATTCGGCGGCGAGTCAAAGATTATTTATGAGAGGACAAAGTGAGGTGCGGAAGATGACAAATTTTGATTTAGCAGTAGTCGGCGGCGGTCCTGCAGGGATGGCGGCGGCGCTTAAAGCTTCTGAAGAGGGTATTGAAAAAATTGTTGTTCTTGAACGCGCCGAAACTCTCGGCGGTATTCTTGAACAGTGTATTCACACGGGCTTCGGTCTGCATTATTTCGGCGAAGAGCTGTCAGGCCCTGAATATGCAGGCAGATTTATAAAGCTTTTGGAGGATACAAATATTGTTGTAAAAACAGACACAATGGTGCTTGACATCGCAGATGACAACACCGTTACCGCTGTAAATAAAACGGACGGACTTCTTAAAATTTCAGCTAAAGCCGTAGTTCTTGCAATGGGCTGCCGAGAAAGACCGAGAGGCGCTCTTTCAATTGCAGGCTCAAGAGGCGCAGGAATTATGACCGCAGGTACGGCTCAGAAATATGTTAATATTGACGGTTATATGCCCGGTCACGAGGTTGTAATTTTAGGCTCGGGAGATATAGGTCTTATTATGGCGCGAAGAATGACTTTAGAGGGCGCAAAGGTTAAAATGGTTTGCGAGCTTATGCCGTATTCCGGCGGACTTACAAGAAATATTGTTCAGTGTCTTGAGGATTTTGACATTCCGCTTAAGCTTTCAACCACCGTTGTCGCAACGCACGGCAAAGAAAGGCTTGAGGGAGTTACAATAGCAAAGGTTGATGAAAAATTACAGCCTATTCCCGAAACGGCAGAATATGTTCCATGCGATACGCTGATGCTTTCCGTTGGTCTTATCCCCGAAAATGAGCTTTCAAAAAATGCAGGTCTTACGCTTGACCGCATAACAAACGGTCCTAAGGTTGACGAATACCGTGAAACAGAGCATAAGGGTGTATTTGCCTGCGGAAATGTTTTGCAGGTACATGACCTTGTTGACTATGTAACAGAGGAAAGCCAGATTGCAGGCTTGGGCGCGGCAAAATTCATTAAAGGCGAAAAGATAAGCGGAGACTGCATCGGGACAAACGGTATAAACGGCGTACGTTACATAGTACCGCAGAGAATTAACCGTGAAACGGATACAGATGTTAAGCTTTATTTCCGTGTCGGCGCAGTTTATACCAATGCTTCAATAGTTGTAGAAGCAAACGGTGAAACAATTCTTTCCAAGAAAAAGAAAAAGCTTTGCCCCGGTGAAATGGAATATGTTTTAATTAAAAAAGATGTAATTGCAAATCTTCCGAAAGATTCTGTTATTACCGTAAGAGTGGAGGCGTAAGATTATGGAAAAAAGAGAGCTTGTTTGCGTAGCCTGCCCTTTAGGCTGCGGTATTACGGTTACACTCGGCGATGGCGGCGAGGTCTTGGAGGTTACAGGCAACACCTGTAAGCGCGGCGACGCTTATGCGAGAAGCGAATGTACCGCTCCCACACGTTCGCTCACTACTACTGTACGGGTTGAGGGCGGCAAGGCTTATGTTGTTCCCGTTAAATCCGCAGGTCCTGTACCTAAAGGAATGATGTTTGACTGTATGAAGGTCATAAACCAAGCGTCAGTTAAAGCGCCCGTTAAAATCGGAGATGTTGTAATTAAAAATGTTTTGGGAACAGGAGTTGACATAGTTGCCACAAACAATGCAGAATGAGTCGCTCGTTCTTGCGTCAAGGGTAACCCCGTCAAAAAGACAGCTTCAGTGGCAGAAAATTGAATTTTATGCTTTCTGCCATTTCGGCACTAACACATTTACAGGAAAAGAATGGGGGGACGGTAACGCCGCCCCGTCTTTGTTTAATCCCAAGAAACTTGACGCAGAACAGTGGGTAAAGGAAATTAAAAATGCAGGTATGAGAGCTTTAATTCTCACCTGCAAGCATCACGACGGGTTCTGCCTTTGGCCGAGTAAATATACGGATTATTCGGTTAAAAACAGTCCGTTCAGAAACGGTAAGGGCGACGTTGTAAAAGAGGTCAGCGACGCCTGTAAAAAATACGGCATTAAATTCGGCGTTTATTTATCTCCGTGGGACAGACACGAAAAAACCTACGGTCAGGGTAAGGCGTATGACGATTATTTTGTAAATCAGCTTACAGAGCTTGCAGAAAACTACGGCGAAATCTTCTGCTTCTGGTTTGACGGCGCTTGCGGCGAGGGGAAAAACGGCAAAAAGCAGGTTTACGATTGGAACAGATATTTTACTTTAATAAGAGAAAAACAGCCTGATGCCGTACTGAATATTTGCGGTCCCGATGTTCGCTGGTGCGGGAACGAGGCAGGTAAATACCGTTCTGCCGAATGGAGCGTAGTACCGTCGTTTATCGGTAATCAGGAGTATACCGCAGAGCGTTCACAGCAAACAGACGATAAAGCTTTTTCAAAGAAAATAGACAGTATGTCAAGTGATTTGGGCAGCAGAGAAATAATAGACGGCATTAAAAATTTTATTTGGTACCCTTGCGAAACGGACGTGTCAATAAGACCGGGTTGGTTTTACCATAAATCTCAGGATTTCCGTGTAAAATCCGTTAAAAAGCTTATGGATATTTATTACGGAACGGTAGGAGGAAATTCAGCGTTTCTTCTTAATATTCCGCCTGATAAAAACGGGCTTATTGCAAAGAGCGATGTACGTGTTTTAAGAAAATTGGGTGACAGGCTCAGAGCGGAATTTTCTGAGAATTCAGCCGTAAATGCTGATGTAACAGCATCCTCGGAAACAGACGGAAACAGGGCGTTAAATGTTATTTCAAAGGACGGCTTCTGGCAGTGCGGAGAAGAGGATGACACCCCTGAAATAACCCTTGAATTTAAAGAAAGCATCAGAATTGATAAAGCTGTTCTGTGTGAAAATATTGAAACAGGTCAGCAAATCGAAAGCTTTGAAATTTTTGCGGAAACGGATAACGGCTTTACAAAAATTGCCTCAGGCGAAACAATAGGCGCAAAGCGCATTTGTTGTTTTAAACCTATTAAAACGCGTAGAATCAAGGTTAAAATTACGTCATACAGACGGATTGCGACCTTGAAGAAAATTGAGCTTTACTGAAAATAATATGTAAAAAGATAAAAGCTGAGATTCACAAAAATGTGAGTTTCAGCTTTTTTATATCTGTAGCGGCGGGTTTCCACGCCCGCCGATGATGAATCCCAAGCGGAAGTTCCAAGTTTATATAAAAATATTTTATAGTTTTTATATACCTCTTATGAGGCTCATATTCATTTCCTTTTCAAATTTCCTGTTGCGGGGTTATCAAGCAGTTTTCCGTTTTCATTAAAGCGCGAGCCGTGGCATGGGCAGTCCCATGTGTGTTCTGCGCTGTTCCATTTTAAAGCGCAGCCGAGGTGCGGACACCGTTTAGTGCCGATTGACAGTAACCCGCAGACCGATTCAAAAGCATTGCAGATAAGCTGAGGTCGCAAAACAGTTCTTGACGGTGAAAAAAGCTCTGCATATTTGTTGCTTCTGTCTTGCACTATGTCACAAAGAATTTTTGCCGCAGCCATTGACGAAGTCATTCCCCATTTGTTAAAGCCCGTTGCGACAAACATATTTTTTGTGCGCGCCGAATAATGTCCTATATAAGAAATGCCGTCAAGCGTCATACAGTCCTGCGCCGCCCAGAAGTATTTTTCTTTTGCCTGCGGATAATACTTTTTTGCAAATTTTCGCAATTCATCATAATTTCCGCCCTTTTTGCCCGTCCTGTGACCGCCGCCACCAAGCAAGAGCAAATTTCCGTAATTTCTGAATGAAAGTCCGCGCTCCTCTTCGTCAATATACATTCCGTCAACATTCGGTGCATTTTCGAGCGCAATAACGTAAGAGCGGTCCTGATAAAGTTTCATAAAATAACTTCCGTGCTTATTGATAAACGGAAAATGCGTTGCAACTATTATTTTCTTTGCCGTAATATTGCCCATATCGGTCACTGCGACATTGCCCTTTAGCTCACGCACCTTGGTGTGCTCGTAAATTTTCAAGCCTTTTGAAACCGAATAGGCAAATTTAAGCGGGTTAAACTGCGCCTGATTTTTAAAGCGTATTGCGCCTGCTACGGAAAACGGCAGGGGAGTGTCAGTAACTAAATCCGTATTAAAGCCTAAAATATTCAGCGCCTCTGACTCTTTTTTTAGCTTAGAAATGTCACTTCTTGCGTAGACATAAGCATCTTTTTCTTCAAAATCGCAGTCAATATCGGCGCACATTCTGCGGTATTCGACTATTGCTGAATTGTTAACCTCAAGGTAAAGCTTTGCTTTTTGAACACCGAAGCGCTTAATCAAATTACTGTAAATAAGACCGTGCTGAGATGTAATTTTTGCCGTTGTGTTTCCGCTTATTCCGCCGCATATTTTGTTTGACTCGACAACTGTAACGTCAGCGCCGTCTTTATTCAGAAAATGTGCGCATAAAAGTCCCGAAAGTCCGCCGCCGATTACTAAAATATCGGTCTGAATATTTTGCTTTAATTCGGGAAAACTGCCGCACAATGCCGTGTAATGCCATAAAGACTTCATACTGATTTTCACCTCTTACTGTAAGGCAAACAAAGACAACTGATTGTCTTTATCGCAAAGGCCGAGATATATTTCCTTTGCATTTCTGTAGCCCTGCGATTTAAGCTGTTTACTGAGCCACGTTAAATCAAGACCCATTCTTTTTAGGTTCTCTTCAAGAATACGTCCGTCCATTATAATTTCGGTGCTGATGTTATCTTCTTTCGGGTTGAGCTTTAAGTCCTCAGGAGTTGCGGGTCTGTTCAGGCTTTTCGGCAGAACGGTGAGCTTGCCGTTATTTTCAAAAACAGCCGTTTGAATATCATTTAAATCAAAATATCCTTCTTCACGGCACATCATAAGAAATTCGCTTAAATCAAGCTTGGCTTTTTTCATATTTTTGCGGTAAAGCTTTCCGTTGTTCATAAGAATTGCGGGTGAGCCGTTGATATATTTGCGCGTTCTCGGAAATTTGCTTGTAATAAGATTGAGAGAAAACGCAATTATACCGTAAACTATCATAGCTATTGCGGGCATCCACGGCTTTTCAAGCTCAGTTGCCATTTCAGCGGCAATAGAGCCTATGGTTATACCTGTAATATAATCAAAAAAATCAAGCTGAGAAACCTGGCGGTGTCCCATAATTTTTGCAATAATAAAAAGTATTAAAGCTGAGAAAAACGATGTTAAAATAACCTTGATAATATCCATTTTTAACCCTCCGAATATATATCATTTTTTCCGTAAAAACGGATAATATACATTGAGGGCTAAGCGGCGGCAGTTTATTTAACAGTGTAAATAATATACGTCAAATGGTCGCCGAGCCTTTCGATATTTGAAACAAGATTAATGAATACTCCGCTGCTTTCAGGGCTGCAAATTCCCTTGTTAAGACGGTCTATATGGTCGTCAATAAGCCGGCTTCTGAAATTGTCTATTCTGTTTTCAACAGCGTCAGCTTTCGGTATAAGTGAAGCGTCCTTTTCCGAAATAACTTGCTTTGTAATTGAATAAAGCTCTTCTACGGCGTTTATCATATCGTTTACAGTACGGCGGACATCCTTTGAAAAAGTAAAATCATTTTCAATGGAGCTTACGGTGTATTTTGTAAAGTTGTCGGCTATTTCCGCAATTCTCATAATATTGCTCACGTTGCTGTGAATATTTGATATGATTTTTTCGTCTGCAAGCTGTTCGCTCTGCGCGGACAGGCGGATAAGATAGCTTACGATGGAGTTGTAAGTTTTATCGCATTTATTTATCTGATTTTGCACTGCTTCAATAAGCGTTCTGTCTTTGGTGTCGAATGACCTGTATGCCGTTCTGAACGCTTTCATAGACTGTTCGGCTAAAAGTATTGTTTCATTTTCAAGCTGCGAAATTGCAAGCGACGGGGAGGAGAGAATACGGTCATCAAGGTTTGACGCCTTCTTTTCATCTGTTTTATCCTTTATAAGCGCCTGCGATATTTTTACAAACATATTGCAGAAGGGCAGAAAAATAACCGTGCAGGTGACGTTGAAAAATGTGTGGAACATAGCTATTTGCGTTGCAGGGGAGGCGAACCATTTTCTGAAGGTAAGCTCTGTAAAATCAGGTACGAGCATAAGCAAAATGAAGAATATAACGGAACCGAAGGAGTTAAACAGCAGGTGAATAAGACTTGCTCGCTTTGCGTTTGTGCCTGCCGTTAACGAGGACATAAGAGCAGTAACGCAGGAACCGATATTTGTGCCGAGAATAATATACAGCACTTCGTTTCCGCCTGTGCCGATTGTAAGTCCCGCAACGGACATGGCGATAATTATTGAAGTAGTTGCGGAGCTTGACTGTACCAATGCTGTAAGCAGAATTCCTATTAAGAAAAGCAAAAACGGATTTTTAACATTCTCAAATAAAATTTGTATTGCATCGCTGTGCACTTTCATAGCGTCTGACATGATCGAAAGTCCGATAAAAATAAGCCCCAAGCCTGATACAATTAAGCCGGCCTTTTTAATTCTTTCGCTTTTGCACAGCATATTTATCAAAATGCCTATAAATACGCTCGCCTGAACATAAGTAGTAACGGGAAATGCGCTGAGAGCGGCAATTTGAGCCGTTACGGTTGTTCCGATATTTGCGCCCATTATCATAGCCGTTGCCTGATAAAGATTTACAATACCGACGTTTACAAAGCCGACTATAAGTACAGTTGTTACTCCCGAGCTTTGAATAAGCGCCGTGGCGGCAGTGCCTATGGCTACGTTAGTCAGCTTTTTTTCGGCAGTTTTGCCGAAAATGGATTTAATTCTGTCGGTCGCAAGCTGTTCAATGTTTGATGTGAGAAGGTGAACTCCTACAAGAAAAACTCCCGTGCCTGCAAGCAGCCTTACGGCAAACATAATAAACTGATTGATATTCATTCTTTTTTTTATACGGATTTTTTGCCCGTATTTTCCTTTCGTTTTAATACATACAGTATATTTATATATATATTAAGTGTTTCCTTGCCGTAATGCATACTTTTTAACGACAGTATTACCTGTTATCAATCTTTGTATGCAATATAAAAATTATTAAAATATAAAAATAGAGACCCTGCCGTTAAAAATAACAGCAAAGTCTCGCAATTTCATTACAAAGCCGGATTAAAACTAATCGTACTGACGGCAAAGTAAACACGCATTTTCAGTGTTTGCTACTCCCTTTGTGAAAATATCATTGTAAAAATATTATAGCGTATATAAAATCATTTTGTCAATAATGTTTTTTGATTTTAGCCATCATAATCGTTGAAACAAATAAGGTAATATGTTACAATATTTTTATAATTTTTTAACTTAGGAGAAAACAGTTGAATATTTTAAAGCCGAGAAACATTCAAAGCGAAGCACTGAGAAATAAGCGCTTGTGCGACCTGTTTGAAGATGAAAAAATAAGCTTTTGTAATTTTGAAAAAGAAAAATGCGATAACCTTAATCTATATGAAATTGAATTTGAGCATTGCAGATTCAGCGGTATAAGCCTGCAAAACGGAAATTTAGAAAAGGCTTCATTCAGCGATGTGATATTTGAACAGTGCAATTTCTCAAATACGCAGTTTCTTTCATCTTCTTTTATCAGATGCGAATTTAATAACTGCAAAATTTCCGGGTGCAGTTTTGCGGAAAACAGGCTGTTAAATGTTACATTTTCCTATACCAATGCGGGCTATTTGAACTTAAGCCTTGCAAGCATTGAGAATATTCTGTTCAAAAACACAGCGCTTAAAAACAGCTATTTTCAAGAAAGCAAAATTAAGAATATTTATTTTGAAAATGCAGATTTAACTCAGGCAAATTTCTTCAAAACAAGCTTAAAAGGCGTAGATTTATCAAGCAGTAAAATTGAGGGAATTGTAATTTCAGCGGAAGATATAAAGGGTGCGGTAATAGATTCGTCTCAAATGGCGGATTTAGTGTATTTATTGGGCGTCAAGCTTAAATTTTAAAGCAAAGTATTATGTGCTTTTGCTTGATTATTGGAATTTTATGCATTTTAAATACCGTATGTCGTACGAAAATCAGGCTTTGTTCGGTCTGCAGAAGCTGTAAATAAAAAGGCTTGCAGTTTGTAACGGGCTGCAAGCCGAAGAAAAAGGAAAATACAGAAATTAAAAGCAACTGACGGTTGCTTGCATAATTACAGTCGTCGTTATATACTGTTTGCGAGGTGAAAAATATGGAAACTAAAGAAATTTTACTTGAACTGCGAAAGAAAAATAATCTTACTCAGGATGAGCTTGCCGAAAAAGCCTTTGTAACACGGCAGGCAGTTTCAAAATGGGAGTCCGGCGACTCTGTCCCCAATACGGAAACGCTTAAAATCCTTTCAAAGCTGTTTGACGTTTCAATCAACACGCTTTTAGGCTCGCCACGAAGTCTTATTTGCCAATGCTGCGGAATGCCCCTTGATGACAGTACAATAAGCCGAGAGCCTGACGGCACTTTTAATGAAGAATACTGCAAATGGTGCTACACTGACGGAGATTTTGTCTATAAAGATATTGATGTGCTGATAAATTTCCTAACAGAGCATATGTCAAACGAAAGCTTCCCGAAAGAGCAGGCAAGGGCATATTTTGAAGAGCAAATTCCGAAGCTTCATCACTGGTGCGAAAGCAAATAATAATATTTATTAACGAAAGAATGCAGCCGATTGCTCGACTGCATTTTTTATAGTGTAATATATGTATTATAAGAAAAATAGAATTATAACAATTAAGACAATTGCAATAACTGCAAGCGGTATCAATATAGGTAAAAAATGTTTTAATATGTCAAATGATGTAAAAACGCGGTTACAATCTGAAGTATTAATAGGCATTTCTGATATTTCAGTATGTTCAGGCTTTGTTTGAACAGGTTTAGGTTTAGTAGCTTCTCTGTAAAGAGCCAGGGGGTCACTTCGGTTTAGTATACGCCGGTAAAAGTTTTCAATCCAAACAGTATCTTCCTCCGAGCACATATTAGCCTCTTCAGCATAATTATCGTGCGCAATTTTATTTCGGATATATCGGTAGTGCTTAAGCGTTTTGTAATCATTTTTCCAATCGGCGATAAAATAATTTCCGTTCGGATTACGCTCCATATCTTCAAGATAGCCTGAAACGCCTTTGCTGTTCATATCCTTACAAAGATTGTCAAGCCGTTTATATGAATTCATAAATCCCATATTAAATTACTTCTTTCAGTTAATTAAATTGTTTACTATTGTACTCTTAATCTAAAATTATTTTATATTATTAATCTCGTCCATATATCCTGCAGTGATAATGCCCGCAGGCAGAGCAACGATTGCGATACCGAAAATGGAGGATATCATCGTTACAATTCTACCGATTTGAGTAACGGGGTAAATATCGCCGTATCCCATTGTGGTTAAAGAAACTGTCGCCCAATAGACAGCGTCAAAAAACGAATTGAAAGAATCAGGTTCAACATTAAAAACAATCAATGCAGATATAATAATGTACCCGATAGCAAGTATCAGTACGTAGCTGAGAGGTCCTTTTTGCTTCTTGAAAATATTAGCGACAATTTGTGCATTTTTTGAATAGCGAAAAAGCTTGAATGCCCGAAAAACTCGTAAAGCCCGAAACAGCCTTAAAAGTCGCAATAATTTGAAGCCTTGATTCAAAACTGTAATCGAAGGTAGAATCGAAACTAAATCTACGATTGCCATTACCGAAAACGGATAGCGCAGAAAAGATGTTACTCTGCTTTTGGAAAATTTATAATCTGCTGTAACCCACCTGAGTAAATAGTCAATAATAAAAATACATACGCAAACCTTATCAATGATGTCAAATGCAATAAATGACTGTTTAAATACAAGCGGAATTAAACTTATGATGATAACTGACATCATAAAAATGTCATAAATTGAACTTAATTTATCGTTTCCGTCTGATGTGGAAATAATTTCATATATTCTTTTTCTCATAAGTGACACTACCTAATTTATTGTAAAATTAAAGAGTTAAAATTTTATAATATTGTATCAAAAAACCGCTTGTTTTTCAAGCGGTTTGGGTTGTGTGAAAATCATTATTTGTAAAGGCCGTTTCAGGCGTGGGACGTGCTTTTTAAAACAAAAATGGAGTATTCGTAAAAAACAAATGTTTTAATGCGATGGAGAGTTAGAAATTCAAACCATTAGGTACTTTACGTACACAGCATTTCGAGTCATTCACGCAAAACAGAAGTTAGCGGAATTTGACGGAAGATAACGGCAGATGCGAGAACCCCGAAAACGCCGTGTTTTCAAGGCTTTTTTGACTTTTCCGACCCTAAAACCGTGGCAAAATCAATGTCGCAAAGGAACGGCACTTTTCCCCGAGTTCTAATAAAATTCTAAAGGCAATTATTAGAACTTATCATAGAACAAGACCGATTTTCACCATAATTCCACCCATTTGTCATTGCAAAATCAAACCCCGGTTACGCCGAACAACACACAAAGTCATGTGGGACATTAAATGTAATATACCTTTCAAGATTGACTATTGCTTTATTTTAAAGTATAATATTTGTGCAATTCATAAATCTGAATCCTTTCAATATAAACTATTGAAAATTGACTAACTAATCTTCTGTAATGCTATGAACTTACTGACAAGCGGAAAGCTGAACAGTTACCTTGCCGATATTGATAAGCAGGCAGAGGATATGCTTTTTCGGCTTGTTAAACAGATGGCAAAGCGTGAAGGTGTAACCGAAGCACTTAAAGTTGAAAATCAAATGGAGTGGGTTGGGCAGATGAACAATATCCGTAATCGAGCAACAGAACTTGTAAACGCTGAACTTATATATAATTAAATAGATATGACAAATCGCCTGCCAAAATGGTTTGGCAGGCGATTTTACTTTTACTTGATTTCAGTTTTCCAAAGTCCGTGGAGGTTGCAGTAAGCATAAACTGCAATGAGTTTATCTTCGCCGGTGCAGAAAGTAGCTTCCGGTGTATCGCCGGGTTTAAAGGCTCTTCGCTGACCTCCGTTCTCCGTTTCAAGGTAAATCCACTGAATATAATGTTCCTCAGTCATCGGATGCATTGTTTCGCCGATCCTTACATAAACAGAACCGTCTTCCAAATTCACAAAAGGCAAGTGCTTTTCTCCCGCTGCTTCGATGGTGTTAGGAACCAGCGCCTCCATCTTCTGTCCGCAGCACATCATGGGAACCCCTGCATCGTGAATAAGACCGATCAAATTACCGCAATGGCGGCAAATATAAAACTTTTCTCTCATTTTTCGTTCACCTTAATAATTTTCTTTACGAACTTCAAAATAGGCCTGCGGATGCTTACATACAGGACAAATTTTGGGAGCCGTAGTACCAACAACGATATGTCCGCAGTTGCGGCATTCCCAAACTGTTACGCCGGACTTTTCAAATACTGCTTTGGTTTCAACATTCTTAAGAAGCGCACGGTATCTTTCCTCATGTGCTTTCTCAATAGCGGCAACACCACGGAACTGTTCGGCTAAATCGTGGAAGCCTTCTTCATCAGCTTCTCTTGCCATACGGTCATACATATCCGTCCACTCGGCGTTTTCGCCTTCTGCTGCATGGAGCAGGTTTTCGGCAGTGTCACCAAGCTCGCCGAGAGCCTTAAACCACAGTTTCGCATGTTCCTTTTCATTTTCGGCAGTCTGCAGGAAAAGTGCTGCAATCTGTTCAAAGCCTGCTTTCTTTGCAACAGAAGCAAAGTATGTATACTTGTTTCTTGCCTGAGATTCGCCTGCAAATGCTTCCCAAAGATTCTTTTCAGTCTTGGTGCCGGCATAGGGATTCTTGGATTCTTCCTCAAGCTTTACGAATTTTTCTTTCGGCTGTTTGCAGACAGGGCAGGTTTCGGGAGGAGTATCTCCCTCGTAAATATAACCGCATACGGTGCATTTCCATTTTGCCATTTTCGTTACCTCTTTCTTTGCTGTATTTTCATTGAAATTAATGTTATGGAGCAATGCTTCCACTACATCTATCGGAATATCGGGATAGGATTTTATCTGCTCTAAAAATTCTTTTGTGTTGGCGCTTTGCGGAAGCATATAGCCTGCTTCCCGGCAAAGGTCTTCTGCCATAAGTCGGGACGATTTTGCTACCGCCTCCGAAAGTGTATCGGGCAGCTGAGAAGCTATGATTTCAGCTTTTGCTTTGCTTTGAGCAAGAACACGCAAAGCTTCGGTTACTTGCTCCGTTTTGGGTTGCTGTGGAGGTAACTCCTTGGGCATCATAGAGATAGCGCCCGAAGGACATGCCTCGGCACATACGCCGCAGCCGATACACTTATCTGGATCAATAATACTGTTCTCCGTATCAGCAGCGCCGGTAGGGCAAACATAAAGGCAAAGACAGTCTTTTGTGCAAAGTCTTAAGTTTCGTACCGCATATTTATCTGCCATTATCTTGCATCTCCTTCTATCTTTTCAAACTTCCACGCAGGAACTTTACAGACGGGACAAAGCGCAGGCGGCGCATCGCCAACGAATACAAATCCGCAGACTGTGCAGACATACACACCTGTGTTTTCAAGCATCTTGTTACCCTCAACCTCATATCGGGTGAGAAGTGACTGCAACATTCTTGTTACCTTTTCTGCCCACACCTGACAGCGAAGTGCGCCACGGTCGGGCCGCTCTTCTGCAGCTGCTTTTCCGTAAGGAAATCCTACCGAAATATCATGATTAATCAATTCAAGCAGTGCCTCTGTGCCTGCATTGCTGACAGGTTCTGCTTTTTGACGGAAGAAGTCTGCAAGTTTTCTAAAATTTTCAGATTCTTCAGGCATATACTGCTTTTCGCACCCTCTTGCAAGATTGGAGCAAATGATGCTCATCTCCATTGGGGATAATTCTTTTTCTGTATGCGGCTTTTCAAGGATTGTTTCTGCTTTAGGGGTTTCCTCTTTCAGCACAAAAGCGTCCTTACCCGCACCGCAAAGCGGACACTTGAAATCATCGGGCAATTCGTCGTCGGTTTCATGGATATATCCGCAGACCGTACAAATATATTGCTTCATATTAACGCCTCCTTTAGCCGAATAATAGCATATTTCAGATTACAATTCTGTGATGTTATCACATTTCTCAATGATTCCCGCAATGCCCGTGACCGCAGCCGTGGTCGCCGCAGGTATGGGGTTCCCCACCGTGTTCATGATCGTGGTGCTCACACTGCACATTGGGATTGAAGGCAAGATTGCCGGCAACAAAAGCATTTACCGCCTCATCGGCATTGCCGCTAACGCCGCCGTATAGCTTTATTCCGTTTTCTGCCAGTGCCATTTGTGCGCCACCACCAATACCGCCGCAAATAAGTACATCTGCTTTTACAGCGGAGAGTACGCCGGCCAATGCACCGTGGCCGGAGTCGTTGGTATCTATAAGCTCTGTTTTAATGACCTTGCCGTCTTCAATATCGTACAATTTGAATTGCTCGGTGTGACCGAAATGCTGAAAGATTTTTCCGTTTTTGTAAGTTACTGCGATTCTCATAATATTTGCTCCTTTTTCTGTTTTGTATTCTTTTTGAATTTGTCGTTTGATACAGTCTTTTTTATAGCAAAAGTCTGCACTGCCGCTGCAAAGCTGAAACTCGCCGCCCTCAATTTTCAGTGCGCAGCCAAGCACAAGTGCGTCTGCTATCTTTTTCCTTGCGGTTTCATAGATTTTCTGTGCGGTTGTTCTGCCTACGCCGAGTTGTGCCCCGCATTCTTCTTGGCTTAAATTTTCTTTGTCAATCAGTCGTATGGTTTCAAGCTCATCAACTGTCAAAACAATTGGCTCCCCGCTCACTGCTCCCGTTGGAGAAAATTCAAGAACTTCAGGGAAATAACACACTCGGCGGCATTTCGTCGGTCTTGGCATTTCATCACCTCATCACATAGTATAACGCCGTTTCGAGCATATGTCAATAACTTTATTGACATATGCCCGAAATTATGCTATACTTAAAGTACGAAAAAAGGAGACGCTACTTATGAATTACCTAACATACTTACCGGTATTTGATAAATTGACGAAATCACAGCAAGACACGCTTACAAGTTCATCTTTTGTTCGTAAATTCGGCAAGGGTGAACTTTTGCATAATGGTTCGCAGAATTGTACGGGACTGCTCCTTGTGCTATCCGGTCAAATTCGTGCTTTTACCATATCCGATGATGGCAGAGAGATTACGATGTACCGCCTTTTTGAGCGTGATATTTGCCTGTTCTCCGCATCCTGCATTATGAACAGCATTCAGTTTGATATTACCATTACTGCTGAAAAGGAAACTGAGGTTTTAGTCATCCCATCAGAAGTTTACAAAAATATTATGGATGTTTCCGCACCGCTTGCCAATTACACAAACGAAGTTATGGCAAGTCGATTTTCAGATGTAATGTGGCTGATAGACCAAGTGATGTGGAAAAGCTTTGATAAAAGACTTGCTGATTTTCTTTTGAATGAGGCAACCATCGAAGGCACTAACATTCTTAAAATCACCCACGAAACAATCGGCAACCACCTCGGCAGCCCACGTGAAGTTGTAACGCGAATGCTGAAATATTTTGTTAACGAGGGTCTTATTTCATTATCTCGGGGAATAATTATTATTACAGATAAAAAAGGTCTTGAAAAAATTATAGATTGATAAAGCAAAGCGCTGAGCTTCTCAAAATGGAATTCTCAGCGCTTATTCTTTTAATCATCCATTCCGCAGGGAGTGGATTTTTTATTTAATGCTTTATCATTGCGGACTGCGTCATAAAAACGGAATCCGCCGGCAAAGTTATAGGCATCAAAACCGTTTCCCATTAAAATTCTGCTTGCGATATAGCTTCTCAATCCGCTTTGGCATATGACATACACAGGCTTGCTTTTGTCAAGCTCATCCAAGCGTTCCCGTAGCTCGTCAACGGGAATATTGATGAATCCGTCCGCATGACCCATGCTGTACTCCATTGGCGTGCGGGTATCAAGCAGTGTTACACTGCCGTCACGGGGAAGTGTTTCATCTTCCTCATAATACCATTGCTTTACAATGCCGTTTTTCATGTTTTCAATCATATAGCCTGCCATATTCACAGGGTCCTTTGCGGAGGAATACGGCGGAGCATAGGCTAGGTCAAGTTCTGTAAGTTTATATGCTTTTATTCCGGCACGGATAGCGGTTGCAAGTACATCTATCCGTTTATCGACGCCTTCAAAGCCTACAATTTGAGCCCCGAGCAGACGATATGTGTCTTTCTCGAACAACACCTTTAAGGTCATAATCTTACCGCCGGGATAATATCCTGCATGGCTCATGGGAGATAGAATGACCTTATCTGCGGCAATACCAAGGGATTTTGCCATTTTTTCGTTAATACCGGTAGCAGCGGCAGTTATATCAAATATTTTAATAACAGAACTGCCTTGACCGCCTGTGTAATGACTGTCACCGCCGCAAATGTTGTCGGCGGCAATTCTTCCTTGCTTGTTTGCAGGTCCGGCAAGAGAGATGAGTGTGTCCTTATCCGTTACAAAATTTTTGATCTGAACCGCATCTCCAACCGCATAAATGTCAGGTATAGATGTTTCCATTTTGTCATTGACCGCAATACTGCCTTTAATGCCAAGTTCTAAGCCCGCATCTTTTGCAAGTGTGGTTTCGGGAGCGACGCCGATTGCCATTACAACCATATCGGAATGAAGTGTCGGAGCATTTTTGAGCCTTACATCAATACCGCAATCGGCATCGGCAAAGCCCTCCACCATAGTATCAAGCATCAGATGGATACCGTTTTTGCGGATTTCGGCATGAATAAACGAAGCCATATCTCCGTCAAAGGGAGCCATAAGCTGGTCTGCGGCTTCTACCAGAGTCACATCAATTCCAAGGTCACGCAGGTTTTCCGCAGCCTCGATACCGATAAACCCGCCGCCAACGACAACAGCCGATTTGGGATTTTGCTCGTCAGTATATTTTTTAATTTTCAATGTATCCTCAACGGTGCGGAGGGTGAATATCTTATCGCTGTCAATGCCGTCAAAGCCGGGCTTTATCGGCTTTGCGCCGGGAGAGAGAAGTAGCTTGTCGTAGCTCTCGGTAAAGACTTTGCCGTTTTCAAGATTTTTTACGGTGACGGTTTTGCTTTCAGGATGAATTACCGTAACCTCATGATGTACATGCATTTTAACTCTGAACCGTTCCCAAAAGCTTTCGGGAGTCTGCAAGGTCAGCTCATTTTCATCTTCAATGGTGCCGCCGATGTAGTACGGCAGACCGCAGTTGGCATAGGAGATAAATCCCGAACGCTCAAAAACAACGATTTCCGCTTGTTCCGAAAGCCTGCGTATTCTCGCCGCCGCAGTAGCACCGCCTGCAACACCGCCTATAATTACAACCTTCATTTATTTTACCACCTTTCCACGGTAGCTGCTGATGCCTCCGATATTTTTTGCGTTTGTGTAGCCCATTCGTTTAAGATAGGCTACAGCCTGACCGCTTCTGCTGCCGCTGTAACAATGCACATAAAGCGGTGTGTTTTTGTCTTTGACAGCGTCCTCAATGGAAGAAATTCTATCAAGAGGTAAATTAACACTTCCGTCAATGTGCCCGTCACGGTATTCCTCTGCCGTTCTCACATCAAGCAGTACAGCGCCGTCGTTTGTTTCGTATTCCGCAACACCGGTGTTGATGTCGGCGGTGTTGCGGAAGAAATTAAACAGTCCCATCTTTTTCTCCTTACAGCATTGCTTCAATTTGCTCTTTCGGTCTATAGCCCACAACCTGATTTTCGAGCTCTCCGTTTTTGATTACAGCAAGCATCGGGATGCTCATTACCTGAAACTGTGCCGCAAGTTCCGGTTGTTCGTCCACATTGATTTTACCGACTTTGACATCGCTTCGTTCATTTGCGATTTCCGATACGATCGGACCCACCATACGGCAAGGGCCGCACCAATCGGCATAGAAATCGAGAAGTACAGGTTTATTAGAATTTAAAACTTCACTTGCAAAATTTTCTTTATTAATTTTAATGACAGACATCTTCGTGTCCTCCTTTGTTTTATTGTGTCTTTATTTTAACCGATTTGAAATCAGAGTTCTGTGATGTTATCACTTATCGCTTATTGCTTTTCTGTTCCTTAATTTGCAGATGGCCTGTGTCATTGTTCCCATCGGACAGAAAGCACACCACGTTCTCGGCTTAAAGAAAATCATAACAATAAGACCGATTAGAAGCGATGTGAGCATCAGGCTGTAAAATCCGAAGCTGAACTGTGCCACCCAATCCGGGAATATACTTCCCGAATATGTCCATCCCCACGGAATACGGAATGTCCAAAACAGTTTGATTGCTTCACGCAGATTTTCCGAACCGCTTGCCACAAGGTAGGTCTGAAAAACCATATTGCCGAACATGGCAAGGAAAAATATCAGAAAACCATATCGAAACCATTTGGATGCCATCCATTTCGGTGTTGGCTTGTTTCGGGAACATTTAAGATCTCCGCCCAGCTTACAATAGAGTTGCCCTCTGCCGCAAAGGTGGTTGCAGAAAAACTTGTTACCGCCAAATGCAGCGAGTATGAGCGGCAACAGAAAATCAACCATACCGAGCCAAGCAAACAGAATATTGAAAAAACCGAGTGCAAAATATACAATGGACCATATCCATAAATAGTCGTACCAATGCTTTTTCTTTGTTTTCATATGTTCACCCTGCTTTCCATTGTAATACTGTTTGCCGGGCAAACCTTTTCGCATTTTCCGCATCCTACGCATTTGTCTTGTGCAACCTTTGCAAAACATCCTTTATGTACCTTTATCGCCCCTAACGGGCAAATGTTTTCACAGGCACCGCAGGCAACGCAAATTCTTTTATCTACGGTCGCATATCGTTTAGACGCCATACTTATTCCTCCGATTAAAATTAGCTTATTATATTTTATTACGGTATTTGATGCTGATATTACTTTTCCTTGTAGTAGAGCATACAGTGGCAAAAGCCTTCGAAATTGGGATCGGCGATCTGATCTTTGAATTCCCTGCACATACACTTGGTATCATCTGTTTTTTCTCTGCGGCAAGGGCAGTAACCGCCTGTCTTTTTCAGTCCTTCTTTTATGGTGTTGACAATTTCCGTATCGGGATTTAATTTGATTTTCATTGTTCTTCTCCTATCATTTGCTTAATATAATTTTCCAAAACAACTTCGCTCATGGCACCAACTCGTGTATCATAAAGCGAACCGTCTGCATTGATCAATACGGTTTGAGGAATAGAGCGAACGCCGTAGGTATTAGAGGCGTTATATTCGATGTCGTAATATACGGGGAAACTGTAGCCGCTGTCAAGTACGAATTCTTTGACACCGTTTACTGTTTCGTTATATCCGTCGGTGAGATTTATCATCATAAATACGACCTCATCACCGTATTTTTCGTACATCACATCAAATGCCGGAAGCTCGGACTTACATGGGCCGCACCAAGATGTCCAAAAGTTTATGACAATTGGTTGGCCAAAGTAATCTGAAAGTTTTACTTTATTCATTTCCGAATCATAAACAGTGAAATCATCCGCTTGAACCACATTTTCAAAAGAAGCGTTATTCTGCTTTTCATCAGTAGAATACTTTTCCGAAAGCTTCGGATATAGCACTGCCGCAAGTATCATAATCGCAACAAATGTGACTGCAATTATAATCCATACCTTGTTTTTCATTTTCTCACCTCACATAGTAATAGCCAAAAGTGAATTTAAAAGTCCAAATGCCATTGCAAGTCCGACTATTATCAATAAAATACCGCTAACCAAATTGATTACCTTATAATGTTTTTTGATGAAGGTAAAGGCTCCCGATAGCTTATCGAGCAGCACTGCGGAAAATATAAACGGAATGCCCAATCCCAGGGAATATGTCAGCAATAATGTTGCACCTTTTAAAGCACCGCCTGCGCTTGAAGCAAGCATGAGTGCAGAGCCGAGAAAAGCTCCAACGCAAGGGGTTAAACTGATGGAATAAATTGCTCCGAATAAAAAAGCCGATGCAATTCCCGTTACTTTATAACCCTTATTCATTCCCTTAAAAAACGGAATGCGGAAAACCTCCAAATAAGAAAGGCCGAACAATATTACAATAACGCCGGAAACTATATTTATGATTGCTTGATATTCGGAAAGCAGTTTTCCAAGCGTTCCCGAGAAAAGCCCGAGAGCCGTAAATACAACCGTAAAGCCCACCACAAAGGCAATAACCTTAAATATCATCTTGGGATTTTTGTTATCAACGTTTTTGCTTTGCCCCGCAAAATATGAAATGTAAATAGGTAACATCGGTAGCATACACGGTGATATAAAGGAGATTATCCCCTCTAAAAATGTAATGATATAATTCATGCGTCGAATTCCTTTCGTCAGCTTATAGTGTTATTTTATCGAATTTCCTTACCGCTTTCCGTGATGTTATCACATAAAAAGGCGGAGGACTTTTTACTACGCCTTAAAATAATATGATTCTTTAACTGTTCATCTTTTTCGTGTCAACTGCTTTTATTCATTATAAATCAGATACTAAGTAAGTGCTGTTTCATCATAATATCCGCTGCATATACATATAATCGGATTTTCTTTATATATCTTTTAGCTTTTCTTTCATTTTCTGTAATGCTTTGCGATAAGTTTTGTCTGCGGTATCCGGCGAAGCCAAGCTGTGATCTATTGCTATATCTATAAATGCTTCTTTAGGCAATGACTTCCTTTTTGGCTTGCCATTCTCGTTCAAATCCTCGTTATCATAATACACGGTGGAATAACATTCCATGCAAAAGCCGAGATGTGCGGAAACTATTGCCCGTTCACGGTAATTCAGATTTTCAAACGCCTCCATTACTGCTTCAGCTCGTTCCAATGTGAAAAACAGTTTTTCTGTTTCGGATGTTTAGTCTCGGCAACTTCTTCCCGGCTTTCTTCGCTATCCTCATCGGCATATTGGCGGTAGTAATCCACAAACTGCATATTCTGCATACCAAAGCAGGATAATGTAATATTTGCTCGCCTGATGGACGCCGGAAAGCTCCTTTTCGGTAAGATTACATCAAAGGAAAAGAAAGGCTCGTGGGTAAAAATATATATCAAAGTTTTCCTGCATGAGTAAATGTTGAAATCTACTAAATCAAAATAACAGCGAACAAAATCAATTAAAGCTGGTTTCGTTCGCTGTTTTTTTCATTCCACTGTAATAATTTCAAGTGCTTCTTCTGCTGATATTTTGCCAGCAAGGTATGCATTTCTTGCTTGTTCGGCTCTGCTCAGCCAATCGTAATATTGCGTAAGAGAAAGGCTGTTTGCGGTTGCATTGGAAAAGTCATTTCCGCCGCACAACACACAAAGTCATGTGGTAAAATAGTATTATTTAGAATTACTTAATCCATAATATAAATCAAAATTTTCTGTTGAGCGAATACGGTATTGCTCTTTGAGAATAGCGAAATCTCGATCTACAATTTCCGCAATATTAGGTTCATTATCGGGAATGTCAATATTACTTATATTGCAGATTTCAGTAAAAACATTTCTTACAACATAATAAAGCATCATAGATATTTCAAAATATTGCAGTAATGGATATTTAACATGTATTGCACTCCCGTGCGTATAGCCGTGACACATTTTGTACAGACGTTTTATATCTTTTAAAGAATCAATTTGTTTGCCGTTGGCTTCGCTTTCTAAATAATCAAATATTCCGTATATTGAGTATCTGTGGTTAGATGTTGAATTGTAAGCTAATATGCTGTCAAGCCAACCATAGTGCAAATAATCGACCCTGCTTTTGGACGATTGATTTCTCCGTTGCTCATATAGTTTATTAAATTCCTCAGGATATTTTTGGCTGCAACAAGATTGTTCTATCTCAAAGTCACTAAATTCAGCATAAGACTCTATAGCCTCTGGATGCTTTTGCAGAATAAGCGTTTTTATGTACAACTCAATCATACCTCGGCATAGAGGATAGGCATTGCTGAGAAAGTTGTTTTCCATCAAAGCTAAGGCAGATAAAGCGTTGCTTACTATGTCGCCATAATTAACAGCCAACCGATCGGAACTATTATTCAGCAATACGATAGATTTCATGCACATGGCAAACAACTCATAAGGAACAGGAAAATACAGAAATTCATCACCGATTATTAGTTGCTTTTTGCGGAAAATGCACTGCCGTATTGACGAAGTTTAATTTTTTCTATTGTTTCTTCAACTAACTGTTTTTGATATGATTCACTTTTTTCGTTGTTACGAATTTCTTCCTTTGTGAGAAATATAGAGTGATGACGGTGTAATCCGACAATCGTTCGACATATATCATATTCAGGAGTTTCATCGCGTCCTGTAACAATTCTTTCGCTATCAAAATGGAAATTATAATATTCCAAAAGCTGTGTACTAAGTTTAATAATAACGGCACTTTTTATTTTTATTAAGAAGCTACCGTTTATTTTACCTTTAAATAATTGCTTTAAGGTTTTATTAGTTTCTTCGTTTATTATATTTGGATTAAACATATTTGGATTGATTGGCGGAAGTGAATTGTTCATAGAAAAATCCTCTTTTAATTGATACAAATATTATATCATAGACTATAAGAACTTTCAATTAAATTTACAGACTTTTTGAAATTAAATACTGTTAACGCTATATTTTTTATTGCAAAAATGCGACTGATGTGATATACTATATTTGTTAAATTATATCCCTTGTTGAGGTGCATTTTATGGCTGTCAGTTATAAAAAACTTTGGAAACTTTTAATTGACCACGATATGAAGAAAAAAGACCTTGCAAAAGTTGCCGAGATAAGCAATTACACCATTACCAAAATGAGCAAGGGCGAGAATGTTACTGTCGAAACCCTCGGCAAAATCTGTGCCGCTCTCAATTGCGGTGTGGATGATATTATGGAGTTTATCCCCGATGAAACAAAGGGGGATAAATAATATGGTGTTGGAAAATAAATTAGGAATTACTTCTGCTCCGGAGCTTGCCGAAGCAGAAGAAAGAATCAGCAAAAAGAAAGCAATTGAGCTTTTTGAAAATGGTGTTCTCGATAAATTAGAGGCGGGTAAATTCGAATCACTGAAAGCGATTCATAAATATCTGTTTGACGATATTTATTTCTTTGCCGGAGAGCTTCGCACTGTAAATATTTCAAAAGGCAACTTTCGCTTTGCTCCTCTGATGTATTTGGAAGCGGCACTTGCAAACATTGATAAAATGCCGCAGTCCACTTTTGATGAAATCATCGAAAAGTATGTGGAAATGAACATCGCCCATCCTTTCCGTGAAGGTAACGGCAGAAGTACACGCATATGGCTCGACTGCATTTTAAAGAAAGAGATTGGAAAAGTAGTCGATTGGAGTCAGGTTGATAAAGAGGATTACCTACTCGCAATGGAACGCAGTCCGATTAAGGATATCGAAATCAAGCACATCCTTAAAAATGCCTTAACTGATGATATCAACAGCCGTGAAGTCTATATGAAAGGCATCGACCACAGCTACTATTACGAGGGATATACGACATTTAAGACTGAAGAATTGTAAATCGTTATTGCAAAGAAAGGGAGAAACATATGGCAATCGGAAATAACGCCAATATCGGCTTTGAAAAACAAATATGGGATGCAGCGTGTGTCCTTTGGGGGCATATCCCCGCAGCGGAATACAGAAAAGTTATCGTAGGTCTTATTTTCCTACGTTACATATCAAGTGCGTTTGAAAAGCGTTATCAAGAGCTTGTTGCAGAAGGCGACGGCTTTGAAGATGACAGAGATGCCTATGTAGAAGATAATATCTTCTTCGTGCCGGAGGATGCTCGTTGGAGCAAAATTGCTTCATCTGCTCATACTCCCGAAATTGGTACGGTTATCGATGACGCTATGAGAGCCATCGAAAAGGAAAATACTACTCTTAAAAATGTATTACCGAAAAACTATGCAAGTCCCGATTTGGACAAGCGCGTTTTGGGAGATGTTGTTGACCTTTTCACCAATATGGATATGGGCGACACTGAGGAAAGCAAAGACCTGCTTGGCAGAACTTATGAGTATTGTATTCAGCAGTTCGCCGCTTACGAAGGTGTTAAGGGCGGTGAGTTCTACACGCCTGCAAGCATTGTTAAAACCATTGTTGCTATCTTAAAGCCGTTCAAAAACTGCCGTGTATATGACCCTTGTTGCGGTTCGGGCGGTATGTTCGTGCAGAGTGCAAAGTTCATTCAGGCACACAGTGGAAAGCGCGGAGAAATTGCCGTTTACGGTCAAGAATCCAACGCCGATACTTGGAAGATGGCAAAGATGAATATGGCTATTCGTGGCATTGACGCAGATTTCGGACCGTATCAGGCGGATACATTTTTCAACGATTTGCACCCCACATTGAAAGCGGATTTTATTATGGCAAATCCGCCGTTCAATCTTTCCAACTGGGGACAGGATAAACTCAAAGACGATGTTCGATGGAAATACGGAACACCGCCTGCCGGTAATGCCAACTACGCATGGATTCAGCATATGATACACCACCTTGCCCCTAACGGAAAAATCGGTCTTGTGCTTGCAAACGGTGCTTTGTCCTCTCAGTCAAGCGGCGAGGGCGATATTAGAAAGAACATCATTCAAGCCGACCTTGTGGAAGGTATTGTTGCCCTGCCGACTCAGTTATTTTACAGTGTCACGATTCCTGTAACACTTTGGTTCATTTCAAAGAACAAGAAGCAAAAGGGTAAAACTCTGTTTATCGACGCTCGTAAAATGGGTTATATGGTTGACCGCAAGCACAGAGATTTTACCGATGACGATATTCAGAAGTTGGCAGATACATTTACCGCTTTCCAAGACGGAACGCTTGAAGATGTAAAAGGCTTCTGTGCTGTTGCCGACCTTCAAGAAATCGAAAAGCAGGACTTCATTCTGACACCGGGCAGATATGTTGGTATTGAAGAAGTCGAGGACGACGGCGAACCGTTTGAAGAAAAGATGACTCGCCTTACTTCTGAGCTTTCGGAGATGTTTGCAAAGTCCCACGAACTGGAGGACGAAATCCGCAAGAAACTGGGGACGATTGGATATGAACTTTGATGACAATAGCTTATACAATATTAAGTCTTCTGTGGATGGAAAAAGATATTCACTTTTTGAACTTGCAACTTGGAAAAACGGATTGGCTTTTAAGAAAATCAATTTTTGTGAAACCGGTGTGCCTGTAATTAAAATAGCAGAGTTGAATAATGGAATCGGAGGAACAACTGCATACACACAACATACATTTTCTGAAGATGTCCACTTGTGTAAAGGCGATTTACTGTTTTCGTGGTCAGGGAACCCACAGACATCGATAGATATTTTTAGATTTAATCTTGACGAAGGGTGGCTTAATCAGCACATATTTAAGGTGACACCCGACGAAAAGATTGTCGATAGAGATTATTTCTATTTTTTGATGAAAAATCTGAAACCACATTTTACTCAAATTGCAACCAACAAACAAACAACAGGCTTAGGTCACGTTACTATTGCCGATATTAAAAGAATGAGTGTAGTCATTCCTTCGTTAGATGTGCAAAGGGAGATAGTTTCATATATAAAGCCTATTGATGACAAAATCGAACTTAATAATGAGATAAACGAGAATTTAGCGGCTTAACCTTTGAGCTTATGATACTGTTTCTTCCATGCGCGGGATGGTTTTCGGCAAATCCCATCCTTGCTTGCAAAGGCACAGATATCAGATAGACCATTGTTACCGCAGATATCTGGATTGTTTTGGCGGCATCCAAAAGTCTGAGAATCGGTGTCTTGCTCATGTAACGGAGCATTAAATGGGATTTTCAATTCCTTTTCTGTCATAGTGACACCTCCGAAACATCAAGCTGTCCTGACATAAGCTGAGGAAGCAGCTCATCGCGCAGGGATGCAAGTTTACGGTTCTCTATACGATTTCCTATAACAAGGTCGTACAGAGGAGCAAGCAGACCACCTATGCGGTCATAGTCGGACTGCGAAGGAATAAGCACTTTTGCTTTTGCCAGTTCTTCGCGTTTGATATGTCCCATCGTCGTGGCCATGTCCGCAGCGATAGCAGCGAATTTTTGCAGATGATGGTTTGTCCATGCGTAATAGAACCATTTATCGTAGGTGGAGGATGTGACTTTGAATAGATGCTGATTCAAACCACAAGTTCCTCCGCACCAAAGATCAACAAGGAGGCTGCCCGACCATGAGAATATTACATCGCCGTCATGGACAATGTACTCTGGCTTGATGGAAGGTGAGCATAATTCGCTGTTGGAATCGCAGGAGCCTTGGCGCAGTTCCTTGATTTTAAGAACAGGTAGACCTTGTTCATCATCTTTGGGGCGATACTTTTGCATGGCGAGACCGTTAAGGTAGTCGGCAATACCAAGTAAAGAGCTTTCCTGCCATCCATCAGGAATGCCATTGAGCAAGAGAAACTCTTGGGCGAAAATGCTCTGCGCCTGCTGAAGTAAATTCTCGTTTAAATGCGATTAACTCTCACCAACGGCGAGAGTAAAGCCAACGGAACTGCCGTTGATGTCGTTCTCTGGAAATACCAATAGAAGGAGAAACGACATGAAACAGGAACTGATGACGGAGGTTATGCAGCAGATGTTGCCCTACCTCGACAATGCACAACTGAAACAGTTGAGACAGGTGATGGAGCAAACGCTCTTTCACTACGAAGTGACCGGCGCAGAGGTTAAGCCGGAGGAGGACGATAGCAATGACCTTGTAGCAATGTTCATAGCCGCCAAGCGGATCGAGGGATGCTCGGAAAAGACGCTAAAGTATTATCAGACCACGATTGACGCGATGGTCTCATCTCTCGGCAAGAATGTCCGACATATTCTTACAGAGGATTTGCGGACATACCTCACCGAGTATCAGAACAAGAACCAGTCGAGTCGGGTAACGATTGACAACATCCGCCGTATCCTGTCCAGCTTCTTTTCATGGCTGGAGGATGAGGACTACATCGTAAAAAGCCCCGTCCGCCGTATTCATAAGGTGAAAACGGCAAGCAGCATCAAAGGGACCTACTCGGATGAGGACTTGGAGAAGATGCGTGATAACTGTGAGGAACTGCGGGACTTGGCAATGATCGATATGCTGGCTTCAACGGGAATGCGTGTCGGCGAGATGGTTCTTTTGAACCGCGAAGATATCAACTTTGCGGAACGGGAATGCGTGGTGTTCGGCAAGGGTGACAAGGAGCGGATTGTGTACTTTGACGCAAGAGCCAAGCTGCATCTGCAGGAATATCTCGACAGCCGGATGGATGAGAATCCCGCCCTGTTCGTAACATTGAGGGCTCCGCATGAACGGATACAGATTGGCGGTATCGAACATCGGCTCCGTGAGATGGGCAGGCGACTGAACATCCCGAAAGTGCATCCGCATAAATTTCGGCGGACGCTGGCGACGATGGCTATTGATAAAGGAATGCCTATTGAGCAGCTTCAGCGGCTCCTTGGGCATCAACGGATAGATACGACCTTGCAGTACGCAATGGTTAAACAGAGCAATGTGAAAACGGCTCATAGGAAATATATAGGTTAGGACGGTGACATAATGGAAATTCAGAATGCGACTTTAGCTTCACTATCTGTGGACGGACGTGGTTCATACGGAATCGGAGCATCAGCAGTTGAACGCTCTGAAGATTTATATACATATCTTCGCATCACGGACATTCGGGATGACGGAACGCTCAATATGGCTGATTTGAAATCGGTTGATGATGAGAAAGCATCTCAATATCTATTGAAGCCAAACGACATAGTGTTTGCTCGAACCGGAGCAAGCACCGGTCGGAACTACTTTTATGATGGAACAGACGGAGAATTTGTGTACGCCGGATTCCTTATCAAGTTCAGCATTGATCCAAACAAAGTGAATCCTAAATATGTAAAGTATTATTGTATGTCTAACGCATATAAGGGATGGATTCACTCCTTTAATACAGGAAGCACACGAGGAAACATCAACGCTCAAGCCCTCGGAGGAATGCCGGTGCCAATTCCACCGCGCCCGCAGCAGGATGGTATTGTAGATATCCTCTCAAGTTTGGATGAAAAAATAAGAAAAAATACGGAGGTAAACAATAATTTAGCGGCTTAGAGTTCGATGTTGGAGACATCAAGCTCGCCGGACATCAAACGTGGTAAAAGGATATCTCTCAAGTCTGCTAAGTGGGCATTTTCATCTCTTAAGTTGCGGATTTGAGCAAATACTGGTTGAATCAAATCATCAAATGCACTCAAAGCTTTCTTGCTTGGTATGATTGCCGGTACTTTCTTTAGGTTTTGTTGGCTAACCTTTTGTTGAACCGCTCCGGTAACGATTGATTTAATATTTGTTAGGCTGAAGAACAGATACAATTCCTCAACCGAAAAGCCCTCTTTTCCTGTTATGATGTGAGCGTGATTATTAACCCAAAATTGTCCATAGACATATTGAAGAATTGGGAAACCTAAGCTATCAACAACTGTGCCATCTTCTCCGAGCAAAAGGTAAATGCCGTCAAAAAGGTAATTGTCAACATAGTCCATCAGAGATGTAGCACCGTAGTAAGGGTATATTTTCTCCATTTTATCTCTTTCTGAACCAGAAAGAGGTACTCGTTTAGAGTCGTGAAGCTGAATAATATCGCCGACTGTCCCAAGATGCCAGCCATCAGGAAGATTACCTTCAGTTGAAAAGGGAGAAAAATCAAAAAACCAATCTTTATAGAGAGCTTTGGCTTGCT